>JAXEOR010000031.1:0-2677 GCA_034117945.1 Clostridia bacterium
ACTATTTGTGCCGACGCAGGGCGGCGGAATGGAGATTATTATGAAAAAAGTTGTAGCAATGATATTAGCAATTGGGATGGTGTTTTCACTGACTGCCTGCGGCGGTGAGAAAAAGATGGATCAAACAGCCTATGAAAAAATGACGGCGGATGACCTGCTGAAAAATATTAAGGATCAGACAAACGTAACTTTGGAGGAATACATTGACCTGGTTTCTACCCTTTCCAATGTGACCATTACAGAGGATCTGGAGCTGGAGGACAATATTACCACAGAAGCCATTCAAAAGCTTAGGGATAACGACGCACAATTGCCTTCTCCGGAAGAATATGTGGAGCCTCTTTTAAAAAGTGAAGCGCCCCAGGTGCGCGGGTACGCTATTTCTAACGTGGGTTCTCTTTTCGGAGTCAGCGACGAACATATTGCCGCCGCTAAGGAAATGCTCAAAACAGAACAGGATCCCTATGTGCTTCGCTGTGCGGTGAAGGCTCTTGCAAACGAGGGCGGATCAGACCCTGATATCGGCCAGTTCCTGCTGGATATGGCAAAGAATGAAAATGTGTGCGTGAGACAGCAGGTGGCAAGCGCCTTGGGCAGCTCCTGGAACAAGGATCTGGAAGGCGCTGTTGAAGCAGAGATTGCACTGATGAACGATTCCGATACCTTTGTTCGGAAGGCTGCCTACAGATATGCAGGCGGACTTGAGGATGAAAGAATCATTGAACCCATTGTGGAAATGCTGAACAATGAAGCGGACGCAGATCTGCACGGCGACGGCGTGGAAAGCTTGGTTTCTCTTTGGTACGATTATCCCTTCCATGAAAACACCAGTGAGGCGGCATACAGAGCAACCATGGACTACCTGAAAACAGCACCCAGAACAGAAAACACGCCTGCCTGGACGGCAGTTTCAAGCTTTTCTTACAAATCGAACAGCTCATTTGACGCATGGCGGGAAAAAGCAACCTATTTCAATCCTGATGAAATTGCGGAAATCATGACCGAGTTGGTGCAGGATACAAATGTGAACTGGATGGCCAGAACCGCTGCCGTCAAGACGATGGCAGCTCACTGCTCCAGAGAAGACTTTGACGCATTGGGCTCTGTCGTGGAAGGCTTGACGGATGATAAGGCAAAGTATATTCAGGATGAATATCAAACCCGCAAGGATGAACTGGATCAGTAAGAGTGATCGGGAAAATATGAGATGAAACGGGTATCCGCCGAACGGCGGATACCCGTTTCCTGATGGTGTGCAGTCTTTGTGCCGCGCTTTGTATTTTAAAAAATAATCAAAAATGATGGAGGGGGAGAGTTTTTGGGAAAGAAAGCAGGAATTTTGATGCTTGTGGCCGGGGCGTTGGTGATCATTGGCGGGATTTCCACGGCGGTTTCAGCACCTGAAAAGCAGCAAAAAAATCAAAAGCCTCATTCCTGTGGAAGGGGCACAGGTGCTTGAAGAAAACGAAGGAAAGCTGGTGATGATATCCGGCAAACCGGAAGGGGAGCTTCCTTTAAAGGATCCCGTTACCGGAGTTGAACTGCCGAGTATGATTGCGGAGCGTTATGTAGAAATTTATGACGGCAGGAAGAATGACGGAGAAACAACCTGGGATTGGGATTTGGTTCCAAAGGATTACAGCGAGAAGGGCAATTACGGGGTCAATTCGTCTGAGCTGATCTCCTCCACCCTTGCCGTGCCGATTACTCTGGGAGAATTCAGCATTTCAGAGAAGCTGCTGCTGTCGATCACCAGTGCAGAAGAATTCAGGGATTATGATTTTGATCAGTTGGAGCAAAACGGGTGGTATTTATTTGACGGTGATGTGAATCATGACTATTATCTTTCCACCGTTGATATCTTCCCTCGGGAGGGATCGTGAAGGACTGGAGCGCAGACAAAGGGCTTCTCCGGATTTCTTACCGAACGCTCGCAATGGACGATCCTGTTGATTTTTGTGATTTGTTTGATTCCTTCCGTTCTGCTGCTTGTGCTCGGCCTCAAAGCAGGTGCATTGATCAAATTGGCCAACCGCTACAATTCGATTTTTGAATGTGACAGAGACGGGGTTGTTACCATTTCAGAGCTGACAAAGCAAACGGGAAAAGAAAATTTTAAAATTCTTTCAGAGCTTGAACTTTTGATTGAAAAGGGCTTTTTGTGCAAATGCTCGTTGCAAAAGCAGGGGCAGCCCTGCGTGATGTTGTCAGACGGCAGCGCTGACCGAGCCGGATTTGTGAATGTGGTTTGTGGGAAATGCGGCGGAACAACCCGCTTAAACGCAGGAACCAGCGGAGCATGTGAATACTTCAGCAATGCTTTAATCAGCTAATTTGCAGTCTATGCGGAAACTTCATTTTGATAAGAGGTTTCCGTATTTTTTTATAAATAATTAAAATGGAAAAGATGGAATTTTTTGTTGACAAAAAGAAAATATTGTGATATATTAACAGTAGATTGGGCTTTGTGAAAAAATAATTTGTCATTTTTTCAGTAAATTTGTTTCTGCAAAGCCACTGCTGCTATGGTTGGGATAGGAAAGGGGAGGGAATATGTGCAATCGCTGCCGGGATAATAAGCCGTGCTTCAAAGACTATTGTTCCACAGAGGTTCAGTCATTATTGGGGATGAAAAAAGGATTGGAAACACGATATGTGTGTCAAAATTGCAAAAAGG
>JAXEOR010000032.1:0-11918 GCA_034117945.1 Clostridia bacterium
GATATGAGCCGACTTGGCAGAGACTATCTTAAGGTAGGCTACTATACGGAAGTTTTCTTCCCCGGTATGGATATTCGCTTCATAGCAATAAACAACGGAGTAGATAGTTCCAATCAGCAAGACAGCGACTTTACTCCTTTCCTAAATATCATCAACGAATGGTATGCAAAGGATACAAGCAAGAAAATTCGTGCCGTATTCAAGGCAAAGGGAGAAAGCGGTAAACCACTGTGTACCAATGCTCCATATGGGTATGTTAAATCACCAGAAGACAAACATCAATGGATAGTTGATGAATCTGCTGCTCAAGTGGTACGAGAGGCATTCAGAATGTGTGTTAAAGGATACGGACCCACCCAAATAGCAAATATTTTCACAGAGCGAAAAATTCCAAATCCTACGGCACACGCAAAAATGCACGGTAGAAACATTCCCGACAATAGGATTTACACTGATGATTACACTTGGCATGACAGCACAATTGTGCATATGCTTTCAAGGCAAGAATATCTTGGGCATACAGTAAATTTTAAGACCTACCGCAAATCGTATAAGAACAAGAAACAAATGAAAAACGATGAATCACAATGGCAGATTTTTAAGAATACACACGAAGCTATTATCGACCAAGAAACATTTGATATTGTGCAGCGTATACGAGCCGGCAGGCGAAGGCTCACACCTATGGGGGAGATGCCGATACTCTCCGGGATGTTATACTGTGCCGATTGTGGAAAGAAGCTATACCAAGTTCGTTGCACAACCATGAAGCAAAAAGAATACTTGGTGTGCTCTACATACCGCAAGGTCAAAGGCGGATGCACCTCGCATCAAATACAGAATGAAGCTGTAGAAACTTTACTTCTTGATGGCATTCGCAGTATTACGGCATTTGCAAGAGAACACGAAAATGAATTTGTAGAACTGGTCACAAAAAAATGCGGAGCTGATGTTGAAAGAACTCTGCGAGATAGTAAGCGTGAACTTGAACAGGCACAGGCTCGTATTAACAAACTCGATGAAATAATTCAAAGGTTATACGAAGACAACATTGAGGGCAAGATATCAGATGAGCGTTTTGCTAAGATGACTGTAAATTATGAGGCAGAGCAACAAACTCTTGAAAGCAGAGTTGTAGAACTTAAAGCCACTATGACGGAAGATAAGGCAAATGCTGACAATGCCGAGAAGTTTCTGAAACTTGTGAGAAAGCACACGGACATAAAAGAACTCACGGCAGAAATACTCCGTGAGTTTGTGGAAAAGGTTTATGTATACCAAAGTGAAAGGGTTGATGGCAAAAAAGTACAGCACATCAAGATTATTTACAACTGCATAGGTGATTTCCAAACACCACCCACAGAATATGAAAAAACGGCATAGCCAACGATGTTTCGACTATGCCGATAATTTCCGGGATTAAAAATCCCTAAGACGCACCATCTTATGGAGGGCTTCTTTTTTTGTATCAAAACAGGCGGCAATTTATGCCGCCTGTTTTCAAAATAATAAGGAGATGGAGTCAGCAAAGCTTATGCGTCCAGCAGCCGCCGGATCAGGCTGGTGCATTCTGCCCGAGTTGCGTTATTTTTGGGACAGAACTGCCCGTTTCCGTTTCCGCGGATCAGTCCGACAGTAGATACCGCCGCTACGCTGTCATATGCCCAGGCTGAAATTTCCTCTGCATCCTGAAAATCTAACTTTCCTGCGTTGGAGACTGTCTTTCCCCGGAATGCATATGCCTTGGCGATGATCACAGCCATTTCCTCCCGGGTGATCTGATCCTCCGGCCGGAACATGCCCTCATAACCGGCAATCAGGCCGGCACCTGCCGCCGCATTCACAGAGGCCTCATACCACGCCCCCGGTGCTACGTCGGTAAATCCGGCAGAAACAGATGACGAAATTCCTAACGCTCTCACCGTAATGGCCGCAAATTCCGCACGGGTGATCGGCCGATCCGGTTCAAAGCTGGTTTGGGTTACTCCGGAAACAATGTTTTTCTGTGCCATGAAAATAATATCCTTTTCGGCCCAGTGCCCGGTAATATCGCTAAAATACACCGAATTCTGCTGAGAGCCGCCGCCTGCCGCAATCACTGCGGTGATCGGTCCGCTGCTTCCGGAACCGGATGCGGGGGGATTGATCACAGGCTCAGGGGAATCGGTAGGCGTTTCCCCTTTTTGATAAGCAAGTTTCAACTGATAGGTTTTTACCGTTTGCCGATCCTCCGCCGTTACGGTAATCTCAACGGTGCAGGGCAGCTCTCCGGGCTGAACCAGTGAAACCTGCGCCCTTTCATGGCTGGGGGTTGCCTCTACCGTTACCGAACCGGTTTCGGCAGGAACAAAATAGTTGTATTCCGTCTTATCAGCAGAGAATTTGGGCACCGCTTTTCCGTTTACGGTAATCCCGCTCAAGTCTGCATTGTCCGATTTAGGAGCAAAAACGCCAAGCAGATAGGTGCCGCCCTGACTGAAGGAAAAGCTGTTCTCTGTCAGCTCTTCGATTTTCTGCAAACCGCTGTCTGTTACCCGATACAGCCCCATTCCTGCAGCACCCTCTATGGTAAGGGTAAGAGGCTTAGAAAAGGTCTGCCCTTCTTCTCCGACGCTAAGTTCTTTGCATTCCTCATAGTCAACCGTTTTGTTAATGGGTCCCTGTACCGCCAGCTGCCGTCCGGGGGTTAAGGTGCAGCCCTGGGGCACTTCCACCGTCATTCCGGCTACAGTGATTTTCAAATCAGGCAGCTCCTCACCCTCCGGCAAAAGAGTCAGCCGGGTACCGTCTGTCTGAATTTCCGCTTTTTCCAGTCCTGCGGGAACAGAAACCTGAGCGTTCTCCGATACGGTCACAGAGGTGATCCTTTTCTCACAAAAGCTATCATAGGCCTGAGACAGGGCTTCGGAAGCCGCCTCCAGATCTCCGGAGGCTCCCTCTTCATAAAAGGCCTGAGCCGCTTCAATGGCAGCCATAAGGGCGGCCTTGCTTCCTGCGGGATACTGACCCAGAAGGGTACCTTCCACCGCTTCCTCGCAAGCCTTTTGGGCATATTCAATCATTTGCCGGAAGGAGCTTTCATCCACCGTAACAAACACGGAAGCGCTCCATACCGCCTCTCCTGCCGCCCCTGTTTCGTCATAGGGAGTCACTTCAAATTTTAAATATTTTCCGACCAAATCGCCTGTAATCACAAGCTCCTTGCCAACGGCTCCGCTGATCGGCCGATAGTCGCCCTCCGCAGAGGCACTGCTGTACCAGCGGATCACAGATTCGCCTTCCTCATCCCCCTCCGGATCATAAAACCGGTAGGAGGCCTTGATGGTATTATCCACATAGCCCTGCCCCATAATTTTGGCATCAGACGCCGAGGGCGGAGCGGACAGGGTTACTCCGTAGCGGCCGATCTGGTCAAAGGGAATGGCCTGAAACTCTGGTAAATCGGTAAAGATCTGAGAATCCGGCTTAAGATTATAATTTCCGTTTGCCGCATCCACAAAGCCGGGGTCAGTTTTATAAGAAATATTGTTCTCTACCGTGCTGTAGGTATATACCGATTTGCTGATCAGTCCTGCCGGCACGGTACAATCCACTGCTACATTGTTTCTCACCGAGCTGTAGGAAGGATTTCCCGGCCAATCAGGATCGTCCTTATCACTGCTCTGATCGGTCAGTACATTTGCCAGCGTAGGATATTTCTGCTTCCAGATATCCGAGGTATAGGGCACTGCTTTCAGTCTTTGCCACATGGTTCCAGTCTCCGGATCCATGCAGGCAATGAAATAGCTGGGCAGGCTCCGTCCCCGATCGTCATAGCTGATGGGGTATTTGGCGCGAATAAATATGTTATTTTCTACCACATGATCCCGGCCGCCGCCGATATGGAACCCACGGTCCTTCACGTCAACCAAAATATTTCCCACTGCTGTCTGGCCGCTTAAGGCATCGTCAAAATAAATGCCGAAGGGGCCGAAGCTTGCCGCCACATCATGGGTCAGATGATACAAATAATTATAATTGACCTGATTACCCTGAGCCGTCCAATCCCGGCCGGAGTAAATCGCCGCTGCGTCTGTTGTTTCCTGGCAGACATCATGAATCACGTTATAGGCAATTTCGTTATCGTTTCCGCCGTACAAAATGGCAATATGGGGTGCTTCATAAAGCTCGTTGTGAATGGCACGGTTTCCTACTCCGTTTACATGAATTCCGCACTGATAGGTACGCATCAGCACGCCCCAATCATGAATCAAGCAATTTTCCACCATGTTGTTGCCCGGCGTCAGGGTGTTTCTGTCTCCGCCGTTAATACTTGCGCCAAAGGAACCCGTATGGCTGATTTCGCAGTTTTTCACAGTGTTGCCCACTCCCGAGGCAGTCACACCGCCCCCTGCCAGCTGCGTCACTGTGCAGCCGTCTACTGTGTTATAATTTCCGGAAATGGTAATTCCGTTTGCTCTGCCCGCTTCTACAGTCAGCCCCTTAAAGGTCAGATAGGAAACGTTCGTTGCCTGAATCAAATCATCCTCCAGCAGGGAAAGGGTCACCTCGGCCTGCTCAAAGGAATCCGTTTCCGGATACAGATACAGCATTCCTGTGTTCCGATCCAAATACCATTCTCCCGGGATGTCCAATTCATCCAGCACGTTCAGGTAATAATACCGCTTACCTTCAATATAAGAGTAATTGCTTGCATGAACGGTGGAAATGGTTTTGGCCGTTTTGTCAACCGCCTTTACCGCCACCTGTGCATTGGACCAGTCCGCTCCAAAATAACCGTTTAGCCACACATCCTCATAGGTCATCCAGTTTTCCACTCTGTTGTCGGAATATTCAAACACGGCACCTCTGGGAGGATAGTGTCTTTGATCCTCCGGCACATAACCGGGGTCTGATTTTTTATCATCCGCCCACATACGGACGTAATCTCCCGGATCAATCACCCGCTTGATGGTGGTATAGCCCTCGTTGGGATACCGAGCCAGGGTCATGCGGCTGCCGTTGACAAACAGCTCCGGCGCACAGGGACCCTCTGCATTTTCATAATATTCCACCGGCACGCTGCCCTGAGGATAAATGATGCCGTAATCCGTGATTCCGGCGGATTTCAAATCAAACTGCACCACCTTATTTTTCGCGTCAGCGGAAGGCAGTCTGGCGGCAATATCGGAGGATACTCTGGAAAAATCCATCCCGTTTAAGGAAACACCGCCGTTTAACACCACCTTTTCGTCCCGATAAGCCCGGTAACGAATGGGCGCATTTTCCGTTCCGGAGTCTTCCTCTGTAAAGAGCAGGGGAGATGTCAGCCGATACTGCCCTTCCCGCAAATAAACCGTAATGCCGCCCTCCGGCAGGCCGGAGTTTTTCTTCAGCTCCCGAATGGCATCTCTGGCTCGTTCCACTGTTAAGAAAGGCTTTTCCTTGCTGCCTTCATTTTCATCCGATCCGTTAGGCGCAACGAAAAAGGTGCTGGCCACTTGAATTTTTACCGCCTCGCTCAAAACAGGCTGCCCTTCCTTGGGCTCCACACTGCTTCGGGGAGTAACTTCAAATTTCACATACTTTCCTACTGCGTCGCCGGGAATCTCCCATTGGATTCCCTCTGCTCCTTCGATAGGCAGATAGGCACCGTCCTCCGAAGAGCTGATCAGCCAACGGAAGGTGGTTCCCTCCTGGGGATCCTCGTTAATATCATAATAGGTATAGCTGCCCGTCAGAGTCTGACCCACATAGGGCATTCCCTCAATCATCACATTCCTGGCTTCCGGAGCCGCCGCCGTTGCCTTTTCTCCCACAGGCCCGATGGGAAGGGAATAGGTCTCCTGGCCTTCTGCCGGCTGCTCTGTCTTTTTGGGGATTACCCCAACCTTAAGATACTTTCCGTAATTCTGCTGAGAAATCCGGTAGGTGCTGTCATTTGCCTGGTCAATGGGGGTATAGGCCCCATCCTGGGTGTCGCTCACATACCACTGCCAGTTCTCTCCGGCGGAATCAAAACCGTTGGGATCCTCATAAGTATAACTGGCCGTCAGCAGCTGATCCACTGCCGCAACTCCGTCAATTGCCACATCCTTGGCAAGCGGACGACAGGGGCCTGTGATTTCTTGAGATTCCACAGCCGTTCCCGCAAAGGGCGGATGCACACTCACCGGTGTAACGCTGATTTTCAGCTTGGCACCGATATCCCCTTCGGTTAGGGTATAGCTTTTCCCTGATCCAACCTCCTGGAACCCGCCGTCCGTGCTGCGCAGCCAGGTAACAACGGTTTCCCCTTCCGGATCATTATTTTTATCTCCGTAAAGATAGGAGGCCTCCAGGCTTTCTCCCAATGCCATTTTTCCTTTGATCGTTACAGAAGAAACGGTAGGCGCTGTCGGTCCGACCAAGGCCGGGCTGACTGTCCCGGTTCCCTCCTTAGGCGCAACCGCAGACCGAGGCGTTACCTCAAATTTCAGATACTTGCCCTGATCCTCCTGGGTCACCTGATAGGTTTGGCTCTCTGCGCCGGGAATGGGGGCGTATGTGCCGTTTTCCTCGTCGCTTCTCAGCCAACGGAAGGTGGTTCCCGCCTCCCGGTCTCCGTTGACATCCAAATAAGTATAGGTTCCCTTAACGGTTTGCCCGATAATGGCCTCCCCGGAAATGGAAACCGCTTTTGCCTCCGGGGCAGTGGGCAGAGGCAGATAAGAAACGATCACATTTCTCAACGAAATGCTGTGCTCTGCCTTTGAGGTGGCTCTCATCAAGCGAACTCCCATAAATTCGCTGCTGCTTTGATCCACACCGTTTATCGCCGGCAAAGACAGCTGCTCGCTTTCTCCCACCAAATTTCCGGATTCGTCAAAAATACTTGCCTGATAGGTTTTTGCCTCCATATTGACCTTGACCGTAACATGATACCAAAGGTCGGGAGCAAAATCCGAAAAAGCAGTTCCGCTGCTGTTTTTCACCTGTGATGTAGTAATTTTTAAAACATGGGTAAAGCCCTTGTTTGCACCGTCTGTAAAGCCCAGAGAAACCAGACCGATATCCCCGGTATAATCGGTTCCGCCATCGCTGATCATGAGATCGGTATTCACCAAAATATCATCGCTTAAGATGGGCACGGAAAAATCGGTAATGCCCAGATAAGGCCATGCCCCCTCCTGACCGGTATAAGTGATTTCAGCCGGCCGGGAATAGACCGTCACGCCGATAAAGGAAGCGTCCGGCTCCTCCCGCACCAACACAGCATTGGACAAAACCGCTTCTCCCTGATCCCCGCGTGTGTTTTTCGGTGTTACCTGCACCTTAACATATATTCCCAGCATGTCTTCCGTAAGCGCAAGAGTTTTGCCGGTCTGCCCTGCTATCGGAGAAAAGACTCCGTCAGCAGTATCGCAGGAATACCACTGATAAAGGCTGTCTCCCTCTCCCGGGTAAGCGGTAAAGCTGTAATCTGCAGACACCGTTTTCCCGATATAAGGATTTCCCCCCACCTTGAGGCCGGAAATGGCCGGATCGCTCTCGTCCGGCAGATATGCCACTCTCATTTCCTTCATCTTTAAGGTATGAGCCGCCTTGCTGGTGCCCCGCATCATACGGAATCCGATCAGGTTTGCTCCCGGATAGGTCAGTCCCTTGCTGTTGGCCGGAAGGGACGCATAATCCGAATGACCCAGCTCCGTTCCGCTGTCATCGCTTAAGGTAACCTTGTAGGTACAGTCAATTAAATTCAGCTCCAGCTTAACATGATACCAGGTATCCTCAGATAAATTCTCCGCCAGGACAGTTTGAGAATCGTTGGTGGTTGCCATGGCAGTGCCGAAATTAAACAGATTCACATAAGCACCGGTTACGGTTTCGTTGGAAAAGCCTGCATGAATTTGAAATACATTAGAGGCTCCCTCTGTTCCGGATATCTGAATCTTGCTTTCGTAAATCACCTTCTTATTGTTCAGGGTAAACCCGGTGACTGCTTTAAAGGGCCAGCTTCCCTCCTGACCGGTAAGGGTTGTTTCCTTGTCATCGCTGTAAACCGATACTCCCTCCGCCCCTGCTGCCGTCATAGACATACAGGAAAAGCAAAGCAAGAATACCAGCAGCAATAAGCCATATCGTTTCATCTTTTTCTCTCCTTTTTATTGTTCATCCATAGAAAAGGTTTTTTCTTCTCCGGTTACCTCCTGCTGCTCTCCTGCCTTTTGATACTGAATGAAGGAACAGATGCTGTATTCCTTTCCGGTCTGCAAACCGGCACCGTACAGCCGAATCCCCCACTGGCCTTCCTCCGTCCACTGGGAAACAGGCAGCAGCAGGCTTGCTCCCTCCTGGGAATCCTTCAAATAAACGCCCGCCTTGTCCACCGTATAGCCATAGCCCAGATTAATTTTACTGTACATTACAACAGAATTTTCCGGGGTAGTGCTTCCCTCCGGTGTATAAGGACTGCTGCTTGTCACTGTTTCGGTCGTTACGGTAGGCTCTGTCATTTGTTTTTCTGAGAACACAGCGGCAATGGCCTTGTCCTCTGTGATGTTTTCCAGGGTTAATTTTTGATTCTGAACCAAGGAGGTCATGTCCTGACCGTTTACTGAAACTGTGCTGATTTCATACCCTTCCTCCGGCTCAAAGGTGATTTCCACCGTCTTGCCCTGTTCCACCAGCAAGCTGTCTTCAGCGTTCAGTACCGGTTCTCCGCACTTCACGGAGCCGCTGCCTGTCACAGCCGCAGAAAGGTTGTATCCGGGCACATAAGAAATCTCAAAGTCCTTTTGGTAAAATTCATACCCGACAGCGTCTTCTCCTTCCACAAAATTCAGCCTGGTCAGCTGGCTTGCCCTTGCGCCGGCAGGCAGAGTTCTGGTTACAACAGCACTTTCTCCCTCGGCAGACCAGGTTGCTGTTCCCTTTGTAAAATCCATTTCCAGCGCGTAGCCTCTCCAGCTGCCGCTGGCATTGGCCTGTGAGGACAATACTGTGCTGCTGATATTGCTGCCGCCTGGCATCATATTCAGATTCAACAAGGTTTGTTTCGTTCCGCTGATAAAAGGACTCATCTGTCCAACTGCCAAAGTATTCGACGCTCCCTCCGGATACACAATAGAGGCCTGAAAACGGATGATTGCCCGGGCGGTATTTTCCGGCAAGGAAACCAGATTCATATTGTTGACATTCATGTTGCTGCCATTAAACCAGTAATTAAACTGAGGCCAGTTGCCTTTGCCGGAAGAAATCATGGAGCCCGTTTCGCTGTCATAATAATGCAGCGTTTCTCCCGCCTGAGCCGCCGTCAGCCTTTTCATCTGCATATTGGTAAAGGAATAGGTCACATTTTCGTTTGGACCTGTCATCATGCGGATTTCTGTGACAGCGCTGGTGTCCGACCATGCTTTCCCGGAACTAAGAGGAATGCTGACAAACTTTTTCATTCCACCTAATTTTTTCGTTCCGTCCTGGTTATATACCGTAACACAATAGGTATGATTCTGCATATTGATTTCAATCTTTGTTTGATACCAAACCCCGTTTTGAACACCGTTATACACTTCGGTTCCCGCTGCATTTTTTATGGCATTCCCCGCCATCTGAATCAGATGGGCGCCGCCGGCGGTGGTTCCGAACTGCACGCTTTGATACCCGGAAACTACTGTAGGAACCGTTGTCTGCACAGATTCGTCCCAATCCAGCCTAATATTTGCCGTATACACCAGATAATCCTCCGGAAGCAGAGTTTGGGCTGCAACAATTTTCCGATAGAGATAGCTGCTGGATCCTTTGATGCTATATTCCGTACCGACGGTGATCACTTCATTTGCACCAGAATCTGTCCTTTTCAGCTGAATTTCCTGCTGATTCACTTGAGCATACCCAAAATTACACCAAGAAATCAGCAAAACACATACCAAACATGCCAAAATAACACTTTTTCTTTTCATGGCTTTCTCCTTCTTTTTTAAAATTTTAATAAAGCTATTGCAAAAATAGCTTATTTATAGTATAATATAAACAAATTACTTTTGTAAATAGAAAAAACAGATCAAAAGGTGTGTTTTTATGCTAAAACGAGCTCCTTTTTTTTCCTCCTATTCAGAATATTTCGGTCCTTTGTTTAACAATTTGAATATGGAATTAGGGGAATACGGTTATTTTCGCGGAGATCCCCGCTGGAATGTACTAGAGCCCCCCAATTATTACAACCGCTTGTATTTTATTGTGGACGGGTATGGGCTGGTAAAGCAGGGAGAGAAGGTGACCGAACTGCTGCCGGGGAACATTTATCTTTTGCCCTCTCAAAATCCCTATCATTTGATTTGCCCAAAACGTCTGGAAAAATTTTATATTCATTTTAATATTAATCTATATCATGTGCAAGACATTTTTTTGTTCGCCGGAAACAACATTTTGCAGCTTCCCTGGACAAACAAAATGGATCCTCCCTTTTCCAAAATGGAGGAGATTTCAAATATCTATGATCTGCTCCCTTATCACAACTATATTTATAACACCATATTTGATTTTTTGAAGTTCATTCCGGAGCAGAAATTGAATCAGTTTTTTGAATACGGTTTAAAATATCAGGAGGTTTTTTCCTATATTCATCAAAATTTACGCATTTCCCTGACCGTCAAGGAAATTGCTTTAAAAACCAATCAAAGCGAGTATACGCTCACCAAAAAATTCAAGCAGGATTTAGGCTTTTCTCTGAATCAGCACATTCAGAAAAAGCTGCTGGACTATGCCATTTCCCAGCTTGACTCCTCCAAAAGCATTACGGAAATTGCAAATTCTCTGGATTTTTGCGATACCCATTATTTTTCCAATTGGTTCAAAAAAAAGACGGGGTATACCCCGTCTCAATACCGCATCCATACGCAAAAGCTGCATGATCTTTATTTTTACAGAAATCAAAAACCCTTTCGCAGCCCCGGACTTTCCTATGTGAAAATATAACACACACTACAGAACCGCACCGGTTTGCAGCCTTTGAAGCATTTGCTTGTATGGCTCCTGCTCTTCCATTCTGCCCTCGCAATAGGCTTCATATAGCAAATCCAAAGTCACAAAGGGAGATTTTAAATTGGGGGCTGACTTGGGAACGGCAGCCTCACAGTCAGAATAAACCGTTTCCACATTGACCACAGAAATATCCTGCTGCTCTGTCAGCTCCTTGAACGGTGCTGCAATTTGCTGAATGCGTTTCCTTGTGAAGAAAGACTCCTCAAAATTTTTAACACAAAAGTCCCCGGCGATCAACAGCTTCACCACGGCTATTTTCTCCCCAATTTCTGATCCAAAAAGTCTAAAAACATCTTCCAGTCATAATGGGTAATGCTGTGCTCTCCTGTTTTCATATGATAGCCAATGCAGCCCTCATGGTACCCCCGGTTTACCTCAATCGGCTCCTCCGGCAGCACAACGCCCTTTTTGCCGTAAAGAGCATAGGCCTCTCCGGCCATCCGGCAGGACAGGCGCTCCGCCTCAGGATCTGCCCAATCGTCCTCCGAGGAGCTGGACACATAAACCAGTCTTGGCGCAAAGGCCCCAAGGAGCATATGCTGATCCACCGGAAGAAACTCCTCCTGATCGTTATAGTTCCGGTAATTCTCGCAAAACCAATCGGTAATATTAATATTCTTGATATGCTCGCCGCCCTTTGTTCTGTGCATCGCCGCTCCGGTACAGCCGGAATTGTTGGAAATGGCGCAGTAAACCCGCTGATCGGTGGCACCGCACCACAGCGCTGTTTTTCCCCCTCTGGAATGGCCTACTACCGTAACCTTTTCGCTGTCAATCCGCCGGTCGGTTTCAATATAATCCAGTACTCTGGAGGCACCCCAGCTCCATGCGGAAATGGTTCCCCATGCGTTAGAGCCTCTGTCTCTTTCATCCGGCGTGAACAAGGGGAAAACACCCCGTCTGTAATTTGCCTTGTG
>JAXEOR010000033.1:0-15856 GCA_034117945.1 Clostridia bacterium
CTCCTTCTATTGATACTCACGATTTCGAGACAAAGCTGGGGAATGCTGTGAAGTTTTTAAAATCCGGTGACAAGGTGAAGGTTTCGGTTCGGTTTCGTGGTCGGGAAATGCAGCATACGGCTTTGGGAAAAACATTGCTTGACAGATTTCAGGAAGGAATTCAAGAGGTTGGCTCTGTGGAGCGTCCTCCCAAAATGGAAGGCAGAAACATGGTAATGTTTATTGCGCCCGCTGTACAAAAATAGTCCATTTGTTTCGGGCTGATGCGTGGGCTGATATTAAAATTTCTAGCAGGGAAAGGAGTTATAAAAATGCCTAAAATTAAAACCCATAGAGGTGCGGCAAAGCGGTTTTCGCTTACAAAGAACGGTAAGGTAAAAAGAGGAAAGGCCTTTCGCAGTCATATTTTGACCAAGAAATCTACCAAAAGAAAAAGAGGTCTGCGGAAGATTGGCTATGCCAGCGCTGCCAATGCAGCTACTGTAAAGAAATTAATTCCTTACAAATAAGCGAATAGGAGGAAAACAAAAATGGCAAGAGTAAAAGGTGCAATGGCCACCAGAAAAAGACATAAGAAGGTATTAAAACTGGCGAAGGGCTTCAGAGGTGCTCAGGGAAAGCAATACAGAGTTGCCAATCAGGCAGTGATGAGATCTTTGGCCTTTGCCTATGTGGGCAGAAAGCAGAAAAAGAGAGAGTTCAGACAGCTTTGGATCGCTCGGATCAGCGCAGCGGCAAAGATGAATGGAATGAACTATTCTACCTTTATGAACGGTCTGAAAAAGGCCGGAATCGTGATGAACCGCAAGATGCTGTCCGAGCTTGCAATTCATGATGCGCAGGGCTTTGCAAAGCTGGTTGAAACCGCAAAGGCAAGTCTGTAATAACATTAATTGTTTTAGATCCGTTGATTTAAGCGGGTCTAAAATTTTATCGGCAGCTTTTGATTGATAAATCCAGGGTGCAGGCCGCCTAAAAAAGGAGCGGTAGGATTGACGGTAAAAAAAATAACAAGCCGGGAAAACCGTGCGGTGAAGGAAACAAAAAAGCTTTTGAAAAAATCCGGTCGCAATGAAACAGGCCTTTTTTTGCTGGAGGGAGAGCGACTGGTGTTTGACGCCCTTCAAAAGGGCGTTCCCCTGCAGCGGGTGTTTGCCCACTCAAAATTTTTTCAGCAGGGACTGACCGGTCAGGAATGCTATGAAGTTGAGGATAAAATTCTGGCGGAGTTATCCGACACCTGCTCTCCTCAGGGGGTTGTTGCGGTGGTGAAGCAGCAGACAGCTGGGCTGGAGGAGCTGGATCAATCCCTGCCAATCGTGGTTTGCGATTGCCTTCAGGATCCGGGCAATTTGGGCACGGTGATCCGCACGGCGGACGCAGCCGGCTTTGGCGGCGTTATCCTGCTTGGCGATTGTGTGGATGTTTACAGCCCTAAGGTTGTGAGAGCGACAATGGGAGCCCTGTTTGATCTTCCTGTTGTGAAGGTGGGAGAGGTGAGCCAGCTTTCTGATTTTCGGCTGGTTTGCGCTGATTTAAAGCAGTCTGTTTCGGTGTTTGACTTTGATTTTACCGCCCCCTTTGCTGTGGTGATCGGCAATGAGGCTCATGGAGTTCGCCAAGAAATTTTGGATGCGGCGAAAGGTTCTCTGCAAATTCCCATGGTAGGAAAGAGCGAATCCCTAAACGCCGCAGTCGCCTTTGGCGTGATTGCCTATGAAGCATTTCGTCAAAGAAACGAAAAAAACTCTTTACAGAAGAAAAAAAGTGCGGTATATTATAAATAAGAAGGTTTTTGGTGATGGTATGCGGGAATATTGGATTTGGCTGGCGGAAGCACTGGGCGCCGGGGGAAGACTTGTCAATTCTGTTTTAGAATATTTTGGATGCGCCCAAAAGGTATATGAGCTGGCAAACCGTGATACATTACAAAAAATAGAGGGGATTGGTGCAAAGGAAGTAAAAGCCCTTTGCGCCAAAAGCTTAAAGCATGCACAGGCAATTGCAAAAATGTGCGATGAAAAGGGAATCGGAATTTTAACCTATGAGGACGAGAACTATCCGGAGGGACTGAAGCATATTTTCAGTCCGCCCTTGGTGTTATATTATCGGGGAAGGCTTCCTGATTTTTCTGTGGATCCCCTGTTTACCATTGTGGGAACCAGAAAGCCCACCAAGGAGGGAGAACGAACCGCCTTTGAATTTGCTGCCCAAATGTCACGCCGTGGGATCTGGGTGGTGAGCGGTATGGCCTACGGCATTGATACCCAGGCCAACCGAGGAGCCGTGGGAGGACCCACGCCTACCATTGCCGTATTAGGCTGCGGCGTGGACGTGGTATATCCGCCCAGTAACGGAGCCCTGATGGAGCAGGTGATTCAAAAGGGAGCGGTGATCAGTGAATATCCTCCCGGGAGCGAGCCGCTGCCTCATCATTTTCCTGTGAGAAACAGGATTATGGCAGGCCTTTCTTTGGGTGTTCTGGTGGTGGAGGCGCCGGTCAAGAGCGGCGCGCTGATTACCGCCAACATTGCGCTGGAGGAAGGAAAAGAGGTATTTGTCGTGCCCGGCAGTATTTATTCTCCCTGCAATGCAGGAAGTAACCGACTGCTGGCAGACGGGGCGCATCCTGCTGTGGACCCGGCGGATATTTTTGAATGTATTGACTGGAAGCTGGTAGAAGTGCAGGAGTCGGAGCGGGAAGGAATTCAATTAGATCAGCTCCCGCCGGCGGAGAAAAAGATTGCAGAGCTGCTGCTGTATCATAAGCAGCTTTTTGTGGACGAGCTGGCGCAGCTGGCAGATCTGCCGGGGGCTCAGCTTTTGACCACCTTAACAATGATGGAAATGAAAGGGATTGTACAGAATTTAGGGGGAGATGTATTTCAGCTTATTGGATAATCCTTTTGGAATAGGAGGAAGGATATGGCGAAGTATCTGGTGATCGTGGAATCACCTGCGAAAGCAAAAACAATTACAAAATATTTAGGAAAAAATTATAAGGTAGTTGCGTCTATGGGGCATCTGCGGGATCTGCCCAAGAGTCAGCTGGGGGTGGATATCGAGCATGATTTTCAGCCCAAATATATTACCATTCGCGGAAAAGGGGATTTGTTAAGCAAACTGAAGCGGGACGCTAAGGGAGCGGACAAGGTTCTGCTGGCAACCGACCCTGACCGGGAGGGAGAGGCCATTTCGTGGCATCTGGCGCAGCTGCTCCAGATTGACGAGCACACCAACTGCAGAATTTCCTTTAATGAAATCACGAAAAATGCGGTAAAGGCGGCGGTTAAACAGCCTTGCCCGATCAATGAAAATTTGGTAAATGCTCAGCAGGCAAGAAGAATTTTAGACCGTATCGTGGGGTATCAAATCAGCCCTCTGTTCTGGAAAAAGGTCAAAAAAGGCCTGAGTGCAGGTCGGGTGCAGTCTGTTGCAACCCGCCTGGTGGTGGACAGAGAGGCGGAAATTGAGCAGTTTGTTCCTCAGGAGTACTGGTCATTGCAGGCAGAGTTGAAAAAGGGAAGATCGTCCTTTGCTGCCCGGTTTTACGGGGATCAAAAGGGCAAAATTGAATTGGAAAACGAGGAAGCGGTGCAGCAGATCCTCAAAGGACTGGAAAAGGCAGAGTATCGGGTTTCTTCTGTAAAAAAGGCAAAGAAAACCAAATCTCCCGTTCCTCCCTTCATTACCAGCTCCCTGCAGCAGGAGGCTTCAAAAAAATACGGCTATACGGCGAAAAAAACGATGGCGGCCGCTCAGCAGCTTTACGAGGGGGTTGAGGTGGAAGGAATCGGCCTGGTAGGCTTGATTACCTATATGAGAACAGACTCTCTTCGGATTTCAGCGGAGGCTCAGGCTGAGGCAAGGGATTATATCCAAAAGAAATACGGAGATGCCTATCTTCCTGCAAAGCCCAGAATTTATAAAACAAAAAAGAACGCTCAGGACGCCCATGAAGCCATTCGGCCCAGCATGGTGTCTATCACGCCCGATCAGCTAAAGAAAACCTTGCCTACGGATCAATATAAGTTATATAAGCTGATTTGGGAGCGGTTTGTGGCCAGCCAGATGGAGGCGGCGGTATATGATACCATTTCTGCAGAAATCGGCGCAGGAGACTATTTGTTTAAAGCCAACGGATCGAAACAGCAGTTTGACGGATTTATGGTGCTGTATCAGGAAACCAAGGATGTTTCCAAGCAGGATGAGGAAAACGGAGATAAGGAGGTAAAGCTGCCTGAATTGGCGGTAGGAGACGTTTTGGAGCAGCATGGGCTGTTCCCCAAGCAGCATTTTACCCAGCCTCCCCAGAGGTACAGCGAGGCGGCTCTGCTCAAGGCTCTTGAGGAAAACGGAATCGGCCGCCCGAGCACCTATGCGCCGACGATTTCTACCATTTTGCAAAGAGGATATGTAGTACGGGATGCCAAGGTGTTAAAGCCCACCGAGCTGGGAACGGTGGTAACAGATCTGATGAAGCAGTATTTTAAAAGTATTGTGGATATTGAGTTTACCGCTAAAATGGAAACCGAGTTAGACGAGGTGGAAGAAGGAGAAAAGGATTGGGTAACCATTCTGCGGGAGTTTTACGATCCTTTTGAAGAAACCCTTGCTACTGCGGAAAAGGCCATGGAGAAGGTCAAGATTGCAGACGAGGAATCGGATGTGATTTGTGAAAAATGCGGCAGAACAATGGTGTATAAAATGGGCCGGTACGGTAAGTTTTTGGCTTGTCCCGGTTTTCCGGAATGCCGCAATACCAAGGCGATTGTGGTGGATACCGGCGCTCAATGCCCCAAATGCGGCGGAAAGGTGCTGGAAAAAAAGAGTCAGAAGGGGAAAAAATATTTTGGCTGCGAGAACAGCCCGGGCTGCGATTTTGTCACCTGGGATCAGCCTACCAAGGAGCATTGCCCCAAATGCGGCGGCAGCTTGTTTGAAAAGAAAATGGGAAAAAAGAGAAAGCAATATTGCGGTAAATGCGATTTTGAAAGGGGCGGGCAGGAATGAGCGTCCGGGTGATCGGAGCCGGTCTTGCAGGGTGCGAGGCCGCCTGGCAGCTGGCAAAGCGGGGAATTTCTGTTCGGCTGTATGAAATGAAACCTAAAAAGTTTTCTCCCGCCCATCACAGCTCTCAGTTTGCAGAGCTGGTTTGCAGCAACTCTCTGCGGGCGGATCTGCTGTCCAACGCAGTGGGATTGCTGAAGCAGGAAATGCGGGAGCTGGACTCTTTGATTATGAAAAGCGCAGATCGGCACCGGGTGCCTGCCGGGGGTGCTTTGGCAGTGGATCGGGAAGAATTTTCAAAGGAAATCACCGATACCATTCGTTCCCATCCTTTGATTGAAATTGTGGAGGAGGAGGTAACCTCCCTTGAGGGAGAGGAATCGGTGATTGTGGCCACGGGTCCTTTAACATCCGAGGGCTTGATTCCGGAAATCAGCAGACTAACCGGAGAGGATTACCTGCATTTTTATGACGCAGCGGCTCCCATTGTGACCTATGAATCCATTCAACAGGATAAGGTGTTTCGTGCCTCGCGGTATGACAAGGGAGAGGCCGACTATCTGAATTGTCCTATGACCAAGGAGGAATACGATCGGTTTTACCGGGAGCTGGTGCAGGCAGAAACGGCGGTGTTAAAGGAGTTTGAGCAGGGTTCTGTGTTTGAGGGCTGTATGCCCATTGAGGTGATGGCCAAGCGGGGGGAGGCGACCATGCTGTTCGGCCCCCTAAAGCCGGTGGGGTTGAAAAATCCCCGGGATGACCGCCCGCCTTACGCAGTTGTGCAGCTCCGTCAGGATGACGCTGCCGGCAGCCTTTATAATATCGTAGGATTTCAAACGAATTTAAAGTGGGGAGAGCAAAAGAGGGTGTTTTCCTTGATTCCTGGGCTTGAGCATGCCGAATTTGCCCGGTACGGGGTGATGCACCGAAACACTTTTCTTAATTCTCCGAAATTATTGGATCATTCCTATCGGCTGAAAAAAGACCCCCGGGTGTATTTTGCAGGCCAGATGACCGGAGTGGAGGGCTATGCAGAATCTGCGGCCTCGGGGCTGACGGCAGGTCTGTTTTGCGGAGCTGAAATGCTGGGGGGAAAGCTGCCCCCCTTGCCGGAAGAAACGGCACTGGGAGCGTTGGCGGCCTATGTCAGCAATCCGGCGGTTACGGCCTTTCAGCCCATGAATGTGAATTTTGGTTTGCTGCCCCCTTTGGGTGTGCGGATCAAAGGAAAACGGGAAAAAAATGAGGCGATCTCTCAGCGGGCTCTGGAGCAGCTGAGACGCTATAAGGAGGAATATTTGCATGAGCGTTTATGATGTATTGGAGGAGCGGGGGCTGATTGCTCAGGTCACCCATGAAAAGGAAGTCAGAGAACTGCTGGAAAAGGAAAAGGTTACCTTTTACATAGGCTTTGACCCCACGGCGGACAGCCTGCATGTGGGTCACTTTTTGCAGCTGATGGTAATGGCTCATATGCAGCGGGCGGGGCATCGGCCGATTGCATTGATCGGCGGCGGCACCGGAATGGTGGGAGATCCCTCCGGTCGGACGGATATGAGAAGCATGATGACCCCCGAGACCATTAGCTATCACTGTGAGTGCTTCAAAAAACAAATCTCCCGGCTGGTGGATTTTTCAGATGGAAAAGCCCTGATGGTCAACAATGCCGATTGGCTGATGAATTTGAACTATATTGAATTTTTAAGAGACATCGGTGTCCATTTCTCTGTCAACCGGATGCTGACGGCGGAATGCTTCAAGTCCCGTCTGGAGAGGGGACTGTCCTTTTTGGAATTTAACTATATGCTGATGCAAAGCTATGACTTTTTAAAGCTGTATCAAAACTATGGCTGCAGGCTGGAATTGGGCGGAGATGATCAGTGGTCCAATATTTTGGGCGGGCTGGAGCTGGTGCGCCGGGTGGAAGGCCAGGAGGTGTACGGCATGACCTTTACGCTGCTCACAACCTCAGAGGGCAAAAAAATGGGAAAAACCCAGGGTGGCGCTGTGTGGCTGGATCCCAAAAAGACCTCTCCCTATGATTTTTATCAGTACTGGAGAAATGTGGGGGATCAGGACGTGATCAAATGCCTCAAGCTCCTGACCTTCCTGCCGATGGAGCAAATCAACGAGCTGGCAAAGCTGCAGGGACAGGAGATCAACGAGGCCAAAAAGATTTTAGCTTATGAGGTGACAAGTCTGGTGCACGGCAAGGAAGAGGCAGAGAAGGCTCAGGCGGCTGCGCAGGCCCTGTTTGAAGCCGGCGGACCTTCTGCAGATATGCCCACCAAAACCATCCCCGGCGGATTTGAAACGATTACTGCTTTGGATTTGATTTCCAACACCGGGATTGTTCCTTCCAGAGGAGAAGGCAGAAGGCTGATCACCCAGGGAGGACTGACGGTGAACGATCAAAAGGTAACTTCCATTGATCAGACCTTTTCCCAGGATGATTTCGGCACCGAGGGCTTGATGGTGAAAAAGGGAAAAAAGAGCTATTTTAAGGTTACATTGGCATAAAGCAGAGGGACGGATATGATTGCAATTATTGATTACGGCGCCGGAAACCTGCGCAGTGTTCAAAAGGCACTGGAGTTTTTAGGCGCCCAAGGGGAGATTACCAAAGACAGACAGAAAATTTTAGCGGCTGACAGGGCAATTCTTCCCGGTGTGGGCGCTTTTGGGGACGCAATGCTTCGGCTGCGCCAAAGCGGGTTGGACACGGCGGTGACCGATTTTGCTGCCTCGGGAAAGCCTTTTTTGGGAATATGCCTGGGACTGCAGCTGTTGTTTGAGGAAAGCGAGGAAAGCCCCGGAGTAAAGGGGCTTGGCATCTTTCAAGGGAAAATAAAAAAAATCCCCGGAAAAGAGGGCTTGAAAATCCCTCATGTGGGATGGAATCAGCTGGAGATTACCCAGCCGGAGGGCGTGCTTCGTGGGCTGGGGGAGAGTCCCTTTGTTTATTTTGTTCACTCTTACTATATGGAGCCGCAAAACCGGGATTTGATTGCCGCTGTGACGGAATACGGCATCCGGCTGCCTGTTGCGGTGCAAAAGGGGAATGTGGCGGCGGTGCAGTTTCATCCGGAAAAAAGCGGGGATACGGGGCTGCATATTCTGCGTAATTTTATAGAAATGGGGGAAGTGTAAATGCATGCGAAACGAATTATCCCCTGTTTGGACGTGTATAACGGCCGGGTGGTCAAGGGCGTCAATTTTGTGAACTTGAGAGATGCGGGAGATCCGGTAGAGATCGGTGCGGCCTATGATAAGGCCGGGGCGGACGAGCTGGTGTTTTTGGATATTACCGCCTCCTCTGATTCCAGATCCATTATTCTGGATCTGGTGCGGAAGGTGGCGGAGACGGTATTCATTCCCTTTACGGTAGGGGGAGGAATCCGGACAGTGGAGGATTTTCGGGATATTTTGCGGGAAGGGGCTGATAAAATGTCCATCAATTCCTCTGCCATCAAAAATCCTGATTTGATTTGCCAGGCGGCGGATCGGTTTGGCAGTCAGTGTGTTGTGGTGGCGATAGACGCTAAAAGGCGGCCTGACGGAACAGGCTGGGAGGTATATTTAAACGGCGGACGGGTGAATACCGGACTGGACGCTGTCACCTGGGCGCAAAAGGCCTGCTCCTTGGGAGCGGGAGAGATTTTGCTGACCAGTATGGACTGTGACGGTACCAAACAGGGCTATGATCTGGAGCTGACCAAAAAGGTGTCAGACGCTGTCAATATTCCGGTGATTGCATCCGGCGGTGCAGGACGCATGGAGCATTTTTATGACGCCATTGTACAGGGCGGGGCGGAAGCAGTGCTGGCGGCCTCCTTGTTTCATTACCGGGAAATTGAGATTCGGGAACTGAAGGAATATTTAAGAAAAAGAGGCGTGCCGGTCAGACTGTAGCGCACATATTTTCCGGTTTTGTTGATCAAACTAATCAAAAAAGATTGGTGAGACAATGAAACGGTTTATGACGTTATTTTGTATCGGCGCGGTTGGGTATAGCCTGATCGAGATTTTGTGGAGAGGGTTTACCCACTGGACCATGGGGATTACCGGCGGACTCTGCTTTTCCATGCTTTGTGACATGAATCAAAAAATGAAGGGGCACATTTTGTGGGTGCGCTGCCTGATGGGGTCGGCTTTGATTACCGCCATGGAGCTGATTACCGGTTATATTGTGAATATCAGACTGCACTGGGGGGTATGGGATTACTCAACTTTAAAGTATCATTTTCTGGGGCAGATTTGCCTGCTGTATTCCCTTTTGTGGTTTTTTCTGTCGATTCCGGTATTTTTTCTTGCCGGATGTTTGAAAACTCATAAAAAATGAATAAAATCCGGATTTTGACGCAAACTGATGATTAGTCAAACAATATTATGAATGTAAAGGAGTCGTCATTATGCTCGACAATTTATCCTTAGTATTGGTCATCATCGGTGCGTTAAACTGGGGTTCCATCGGTTTGTTCGGATTTGATCTGGTTGGATCACTGTTCGGCGGACAGGGCTCTGCCATCAGCAGAGTGATTTTTTCTCTGGTCGGACTTGCCGGACTTTGGGCAATTACGATGCTGTTTCAGGAAAAAACTCATGCGGAGCATGACTGAAAAAAATCTATGGAGCCGGCACCGGATGGAATGGTGTCGGCTTTTTTGTTTGCAGAAAGGGCTTGACTCCTTGCTATGCAAGGGAAAAATTGTTTCATAAGCGGCGCAACAGCAGAATAGGATGAAGAGGGGGAAGGATAGGATGCGGAAAAAACGATTGGCGCCGGGAAGATCTCTGGCATTGGGCTTTTGCGGACTGATTTTGGCGGGCACCCTTATTTTGGCTCTGCCCATCAGCAGAAATCAAGACGTTTCCTGGGTTGATCTTCTGTTCACCTCCGCAAGTGCAGTTTGTGTGACGGGCTTAACCGTTGTGAATACCTGGGAGGTATACAGTGCCTTTGGCAAGTTTGTCATTGCGGTGTTGATTCAATTAGGAGGACTGGGCTTTGCATCCTTTGGGGTTGGCATTATGCTGATGACCAGACAAAAGATCAATTTTCGTGAACGAAGATTGGTGAAAGAGGCGATGAATTATCCCAATTTCAGCGGGATGCTTTATTTGGTGAAATTTTTGCTGAAGGTAACGCTGATCAGTGAGCTGGCGGGGAGTGTTTGCTCCTTTTTGGTGTTTGTTCGGAATCATCCGGTAAAGCAGGCCATCGGGATGGGAATGTTTCACGCTGTGTCTGCGTTTAACAATGCCGGATTTGACATTTTGCCGGAGGGAACCTATCCTTATCGGGGAGATTTTCTCTTTTATTTGGTGACCTGCGGTTTGATTATTACGGGCGGCCTTGGATTTATGGTGATTTATGAGGTGATCCACCGGAAATTTACACTACATACCAAGGTTGTTTTAACCATGACGGGCATTTTGCTTGCCGCAGGAACGGTGCTGTTTATGATTACGGAAGGGTTTTCCTTGGGAGATGGCTTTTTTTACAGCGTATCTGCCAGAACAGCCGGATTTGCGGTGAATTCCTGCGGAGAATTTTCCATGGCGGGGATCGGTGTTTTTCTGATTCTGATGGTGATAGGTGCCTCTCCCGGCTCTACCGGCGGAGGAATCAAAACCACCACCACCTTTGTTCTGTTTCGGTCCTTGCTGGCCTATTCCTCCAACAATCAGATTACGGGCTTTAAAAGAAGGATTCCCGGCCAGATTGTATACCGTTCCTTTATTTTGCTGCTTTGCGCTTTGGTGTTGATCTGCGTGATTACGTTTTTGCTGTGCTTGGCGGAGCCTGAGCTTATGCTTCACCAGCTGCTGTTTGAGGCGGTGTCTGCCTTTGGAACGGTAGGGCTGTCCACAGGAATCACACCCCAGCTTTGCTGCTTTTCCAAGCTGATTTTGTCTTTTACAATGCTGGTAGGTCGGCTGGGGCCGTTAACGGTAGCGACCTTATGGGTCTATCATCCCGAAACGGCGGTGTCCCGTCCGGAGGGATCCTTATTAATTGGATAAAGGAGAAAGAGAATGAAAAACGAACAGGATAAGCTGTATGGAATTATCGGGTTAGGAAGATTTGGATTTGCGCTGGCCAAAACCCTGGCTGACGCAGGTAAGGAAATTTTGGTGATCGACCGGAATCAGGCAAAGGTGAATGCCGCCTCTGCCTTCACGGATAACGCTTTCATTATTCAGGAGCTGACGGCTGAAAATTTGAGAGCGGCCGGGGTGCAGGAATGTGACGTTGTGGTGGTGGGAATCGGCGAGCAGATTGACACCAGTATTCTGGTCACATTAAACTTGCTGAAAATGGGGATTAAGCAGGTGATTGCCAAGGCCATCAGCGAGGAGCAGGGGAGCGTTCTTTCCATGCTGGGTGCCCAGGTGGTGTATCCGGAGCATGATATGGCGGTTCGCCTGGCCAAACGGCTGATTACCCCCGGAATTTTGAATTACATTAACTTAAGCAAGGAAATCAGCATTACGGAAATTACCCTGGGAGAAAGAGCGGACGGAAAAACGGTGGCGCAGCTGGATTTCAGAAGAAGATTCGGCTTGAATATCATTGCCATTAAACGGGAAGATAACTTGATTATCACAGATATTCAGCCCAATACGCAATTGTTTGAAAAGGATTCGGTTGCCGTCATCGGAAGCTATGAAAACATTCAAAAATTTGAAACATTTTTGGAGGACTGATGGGAATGGAGCTGCTGCAGTGGTGGAACAAAAGAGTGCTTTGGGGGCCGCCGATGCTGCTTCTCATGCTGGGCTGCGGGATTTATTTTACTTGGCTGACCAAGGGGCTTTTATTCCGAAAATGGCGGATGGTGCTGCGCTGCACAGCAGGCTCTCTGTTTCGTTCGGGCGGCAGGAAAAAAAGCGGCGGTGTTTCCCCTTTTCAGGCGGTTTCTACGGCGTTGGCCGCAACGGTCGGAACAGGCAATATTGTGGGTGTTTCGGTTGCTGTGATGCAGGGGGGAGCGGGGGCTGTTTTTTGGATGTGGGTTTCTGCCCTGATCGGCATGATGACAAAATTTTCAGAGGTCACTCTGGCGGTTGCCTACCGCCGGAAAAATAAACAGGGAGAATGGGTCGGCGGACCCATGTATTACATAAGCAAAGGGATTGGGAGCAAAGGTCTTAGCCTTTGCTTTTGTATTTTCGGCGTTCTTTGTTCCTTTGGAATCGGCAATATGGTGCAGGCAAATGCCATGGCAGGCAGTCTGAACCAGGTATTTCGGATTCCCTGCTGGATGACCGGTCTGGCGGCTTCTTTGCTGGCGGGGCTTGTTTTGATCGGAGGAATGAAGCGAATTTCGGAAATCGCCGGCTTTTTGGTGCCCTTTATGGCTTTGTTTTATATGGTCGCCTCCGGTATTGTGCTTGTGCGGCAATATCAGGAAATCCCCTGTGCCTTTGCCATGATTTTTCGACAGGCCTTCACCCCGAAAGCGGCGGCAGGGGGCATGTGCGGCGCAGGCATGGCGCAGGCAATCAGAATCGGCGTGGCCAGAGGGATTTTTACCAATGAAGCGGGGCTGGGAAGTGCTCCCATTGCTCATGCCTCCGCTCAAACAGACCATCCTGTAAAGCAGGGGATGTGGGGGGCTTTTGAGGTTTTTTTTGATACGATTGTGATGTGCACCGTGACGGCACTGGTGCTGCTCAGCTCTGAACTTTTTGACCCATGCGGGGAGGGTGAACTGATGATCCAGCAGGTGTTTGCCCGAGCCTTTGCGGGAGGGCGGTATGTTGTGCCGGTGGGGCTGACGCTGTTTGCCTTTGCCTCGGTGCTGGCCTGGTTTTATTACGGTGCCCGCTGTATGGAGTATTTGGCGGGGGAGGAGGCGGTCAGTTGGTATCGGGGCATTTATGTGATTTTGATTTTTGCTGGCTGCGTCATGGGGCTGACTACCGTTTGGGAATTTGCGGATTTTTTTAACGGCATGATGGCGGTTCCCAATTTAATTGCATTGCTTTTGCTGGCTCCTGAGGTGAAGCGCCTGACGGATGATTTTTTTGGAGGGAAGGGGCGATCCCGGCAGAATTGACGAATTTTTCACCTCCCAAAAAGTTAGGCACATTGCCGACTTCTTCTGGAGATTTTCTGAAATATTTTGTTGCCGCCCGGAAACAAATTTCTTGAAATTCATAATAAAATATGATAAAATATTTATGATAGATCATAGATACGATGGAGGAGAGTGTTTATGAAAGGAAAAGAGGGTAAGAACGGAACAGAAAATGGGTTCACCTCAGATGGGAAAATATGCATTTTTCGGAACCGATATTTGCTGCTCATAGACGCTTTATCTGTATGGATTGCTTATCTGCTTTCCTGCAGCGTTATATTTAATGCATCATTTGCCGGTCATTTTATACTGGATCATTTTCGATTGATCTTTTTAACAATGGTTGTGTTTTGCGGACTGCTGTATGCGGTCGGCTGCTATTCTGTCATGTGGGTATACAGCGGAACCAAGGATTACTTGATGCTGATTCGGGTTTGCCTGATTGCCTCTGTTTCAGCGGTGCTGTTAAATTATGTGGCAGATTATCCCTATTGCTTAAAAATCGGTATTGTTACGGCATGCCTGATTTCAGGGCTTGTCTCCGGGGCTCGTATGGCGGTCAGAGCACTTCATCATATGATTACGGAACGGTCTCTTTCCTATGATTTAAAGGAAAAACGGCTGCTGATTGTAGGTGCCGGCGCTGCTGCAACCATTTTGCTGCGTGATATTGGCAACAACGATCATCTGAATTATCATGTTATCGGATTTATTGATGACGATCCCCAAAAGAAAAATGCCAGAATCAGCGGAATCAGAGTGATGGGCGGCCGGTATGACATTCCCAGGATTTGTGATGCTTATAAAATAGACGATATATTAATCGCCCTGCCTTCCGCTCCCAGACAGGATCGGAAGGAGATCATTGAAATTTGCAACGAAACAGACTGTACGGTGAAGATTCTTCCCAGCATTGATCAGATCATTGACCGCTCCAGCCTGCCCAATCAGATCAGAAAGGTTCAGATTGAGGATTTGCTGGAACGGGATCCGATTCAGCTGGATAATCAAAAAATCAGCGGCTACATAGAAAACGATGTGATCCTGGTGACAGGGGGCGGCGGTTCGATCGGTTCTGAGCTTTGTAGGCAGATTATGCGGTTTCAGCCTGCAAAGCTGGTGATATTTGATATTTATGAAAACAATGCGTACAATTTGCAGATGGAGTTGAACCGGATGTATCCGGACAATAAGCCGGAGGTGGTGATCGGTTCTGTTCGGGACATGCCCCGGCTGGAGGATGTGTTTGAAAAATACCGGCCTGATATTGTGTTTCATGCGGCTGCTCACAAGCACGTTCCTTTGATGGAGGACAGTCCGGGAGAGGCTGTGAAAAACAACGTGTTCGGTACGCTGAATGTGGTAAAATGCGCCGACCGGTACGGAGTGAAGCGCTTTGTGATGATCTCCACCGACAAGGCGGTAAACCCCACCAACATTATGGGTGCCACCAAGCGGATCTGCGAAATGATTGTGCAGTGCATGCAGCAGAAGAGCAAAACGGAATTTGCGGTGGTGCGTTTCGGAAATGTGCTGGGCTCGAACGGAAGTGTGATTCCCCTGTTTAAAATGCAGATTGAGCAGGGGGGGCCGGTTACCGTTACGGATAAACGGATTACCCGGTTTTTTATGACCATTCCCGAAGCGGCGCAGCTGGTGCTGCAGGCGGCAAGCTATGCCAAGGGCGGCGAAATCTTCGTGCTGGACATGGGAGAACCGGTGAAAATTTATGATCTTGCCAGAAATTTAATCAAATTATCAGGCTACCGGCCGGATGTGGATATCAAAATTGACATTTGCGGACTTCGCCCGGGAGAAAAGCTGTATGAGGAGCTTTTGATGGATGAAGAAGGTTTGACCAATACCAGCCATCATAAAATCTTTATCGGCAAGCCGATTGATATTCAGCAGGATCAGTTAATGCGGCAGCTGGATGAGCTGTATCAGGCCGCCAGCAGCGATGATCCCGAGCATGTCAAGGATGTTGTGGCAAAGGTGGTTCCAACCTATGTGAGGAATCCAAAGGAATCTGACTCGGAGCAGATGGTTGGGTAACACCGGCTTACTCCGGACTGAAATATGAAGCCCTCCTGTTTTGTGCAGCTGGGCAAAACGGATTGTTATCTGGCAACAGCTTTCTGTTCCGGATCAATAATACAAGCAGAGATGAAATTCCCGCTGCCGTCACAGCGGCACTTTACCGGGGCGGAGCTTTGGTGGGAATCAGCAGCAGGGAGATGACCATATCAGAGGGGGTATCAACGGAAAGCTCCCGAATCCCCAATACGGGGTACGACAGGATCAAGATACTTGTGTGGGAAAGCGCTTCCAGCCTGACCCCTTTGTACAGTGCCTTTGAATTTTAATTTGTATCTGTGAGCCATCCCGGAAGGGGGATGGGCGAGCCTTGATCCCATCTATACGAAAATGCAGCATGGACAGGATAGCCATATTTGGCCGTCCTGTCCATGTTTTTGGCTTTTGTCAATTTTCTTTTGCCTGCAAACAGGCTCCGTTTTTTTGAGACTGCCATAAACATGATCTGTTGAGAAAATTACTCATACTCTGTTCAAAAGCATAAACATAAAAAGAGCCTTTTATAAAAATAAGCTGACAATAGAACGTTTTGAATGCGAACTGTCCTTTTTAATACCCACTTGCTGTGCTACAATGGGGATAAAGAAAACCTAAATTGACAAAGTGAAGTTCGGATTTTTGAATGATTTTTTTGGATTTACCCGAAGTTCACCTTGACAAAA
>JAXEOR010000034.1:0-3615 GCA_034117945.1 Clostridia bacterium
TTTGCTGTCTGACGAAAAGACTGTGGCTGTTAAGATGGCCAGCGGAAATGACCTGATCATTTACACCCTGGCCATGAGCGAATTTGTTACCGATAGCAAGAGCCCAGAGCCTTCTCCCTCTACCGTTCCTACGGTAGGATCTGATGTTCCCGGAAACGGCGGCGGCACCGGCGGTATTTATAACGGAGCCATTAATCAGGGAATGCAGAAGCCCGAGGAAATTTCTTCCTTTACCGATATCACCAGAGCGGAATTTGCAACCTTGATTGTGAAGATATTGAAGCTGACCGGTAATTTCCAGGAAATCTTTGAGGATGTGGAGCAGGGTGCCTGGTATGCTTCTTTCGTAAACCTGGCAGCTCAGGCGGGATTGATTTCCGGCAGGGGTGACGGTACCTTCGCACCAAATGCAGTCAGCATTCTGAAGCGTTTGCCGGACAAATAATTTGCTTTTTCACTCTTTTTTAACCATCCATCCCCCTTGTGTTGATCGCCTGGGGGATTGGTTTTGATCAGCGGCAAAGCCGCTGAATTCTTGACAATGCGCAGACAGGGATGATATAATGAAGAAAATCAGAACAACCTATTTTTCAAAGGACTGAAACGAAAAGAACAATCACAAGAAAGGGTGATCTGCTTGTTTTTTGAGTTGGAACGAACCAAAAGAATTTTAGATGTGCTCCAAGGAGATATTCTGCGGGGGCAGAAAAGAATAGAAGACATTGAGATGGGGGAAGGGAAAGGGAGGCCAAAGGTGTGGCAGCCCTTTGCAAAGGATCAGCTTTGGGGAGGAAGGGACTACTGGTGCTGGTTTCGGTTTTCTGTTCAGATTCCAAAGGAGCTGGATGGAAAACGGGTCGGTCTTCTCCTTTCCACAGGCCGCCGGGGAGAATGGAGCGATCCAGGCCCTCAGTTTATTGTGTATGTAAACGGCCGACTGGTGCAGGGGGCGGACGGAAATCACAGAGAAATTACCTTATCCTTCGATGGGAAGGAGGGGGAATGCTATCAGGTTGAGCTGGCGGCCTATACGGGTAATCTGTCCGAGCTGCCGGAGGATGAGCCCCCCAGAAATGAATTTGCGGCATTTTTATGTGAGCATAACAGCCGGGCGGAGCAGCTTTATTTTGATCTGCTGGCACCCTATGAAACCGCCATGCTGTATGAAAAAGGAAATCCCATCCGTATTGTTTTGGAGGAAGACTTAAAGCACTGCATCAATTTACTGGATCTGCGGGTGATGGGCAGTCGGGACTATGAGGCTTCTGTGGACAGTGCGCTGGCCTATATGAAGGAGTTTTACGAGACAAAATGCCATGATAAGCCGGAAATTGCCAACTGCATCGGCCATACGCATATTGACGTGGCCTGGCTTTGGACTCTGGAGCAAACAGAGCAAAAGGCCATCCGCAGCTTTTCTACCGTGCTGGAGCTGATGAAGGAATACCCGGAATATATTTTCATGTCCTCTCAGCCCCAGCTGTATCAGTTTGTGAAAAGGCTGGCGCCGGAGGTGTATCAGCAAATCAAAGAGCGGGTGCAGGAGGGCCGGTGGGAGCCGGAGGGTGCCATGTGGGTAGAGGCGGACTGTAATTTATCCTCCGGTGAAAGTCTGATCCGCCAGATCATTCACGGAAAACGGTTTTTCCGCGAGGAGTTCGGCAAGGAATGCAGCATTTTATGGCTGCCGGACGTGTTCGGATATTCTGCTGCCCTGCCTCAGATTTTGAAAAAAAGCGGGATTTCTTATTTTGTGACCAGTAAAATCAGCTGGAATGAATACAATCATATGCCCTACGACACCTTCTGGTGGCAGGGAATTGACGGAACGGAAATTTTTACGCAGTTTATCAATGCCGCCAATATCGGCGATCGGCCGGACAGCTTTTATTCCACCTATAATGCGCAGCTTCGGCCGGAGGCAGTGCAGCGGGGCTGGGAGCATTATCAGCAAAAACGGAGCAATTCCGAAACACTGGTGACCTTTGGCTTTGGCGACGGGGGAGGCGGCCCAACCAGAGAAATGCTGGAGATGAACCGCAGACTGAGCAAGGGACTGCCCGGGTGTGTTCAGACCAAAATTCGCCCGGTCAGGGACATTTTGGATCAAATCAGGAAAAACACCGAAAAAGCAAGCAATCTTCCCAAGTGGGTGGGAGAGCTGTATCTGGAATATCACAGAGGAACCTACACCTCCATGGCAAGGAACAAGCGGTTCAACCGTAAGAGCGAGTTTCTGCTGGAATCAGCGGAAAAGCTGTCTGTTTTGGGGAAGATTCTGATGGGAACGGAGTATCCGGCAGAGACACTGGAGCAAGGCTGGGAGGTTTTGCTGCTCAATCAATTTCACGATATTATTCCTGGCTCCTCGATTCGTGAGGTGTATGAGGATTCTCTGAGACAGTACCGCAGTCTGCAGACCGGGGTGAAAGGGATGATACGGCCGGTTTTGGAGCAGTTGGCAGAACAGACGGAAGGAAATGGAATTTTGTGCTACAATCCCACCTCCTTTGAGCGAAACGCATGTGTGGAAATCGAAGGAAAGCTAGTTTATATCGAGCACATTCCTCCTATGGGTTATTGTGTTGCCCGGCCGGTAAAGCCGGAAAAGACCATGAGAGTGAGCACCGAGGAAATGGAGAACGAATTCTTCCGTCTCCGCTTTGACAGCAAGGGGATGATCAGCGAGCTTTATGACAAGAGGGCGGAGCGGCAGGTGCTGCAGGCCGGATGCTGTGGCAATGTGCTGACCGCCTTTGAGGATAAGCCGGTGAAATACCCGGCCTGGGATGTGATGATTTATTATCAGGAAAAAAGCTGGGTGGTGGATGATGTTTCTGATTTTCAGGTAACCTGCGATACGGCGGAGAAAATCAGCGTGACCATTACCAGAACATTTTTGAGCTCTGTGATCCGGCAGACCATTTCTCTGTATCATGGAATTCCGCGGATCGATTTTCAAACCGAGGCGGACTGGAAGGAATCTGATCTGCTGTTAAAAGCCGCTTTTCCGGTGGATGTGCTGTCGCCCCGGGCAACCTACGAAATTCAATACGGCGCACTGGAGCGTCCTACGCACTGGAATACCTCCTGGGATACGGATAAGTTTGAGGTTTGCGCGCACAAGTGGGCGGATTTGTCTGAAACCGGGTACGGCGTTGCCCTATTAAATGACTGCAAATACGGTCACGATATTAAGGATGGGGTGATGCGCCTGACCCTGCTCAAATGCGCTGTGAAGCCAAATCCGGAGGCGGATAAGGAGCATCATTGCTTTACCTATTCTCTGATGCCTCATGAGGGATCCTGGCAGGAGGCGGGAGTGGTGCGCCAGGCGGCTCTTTTGAACCAGCCCGTTACCGTTCTGCCTGCATCGGGAGGGGGAAGGCTGCCGGATGAATTTTCCTTGGTGAAAAGCGATTTTGAAAATGTTGTGGTGGAAGTGGTCAAACAGTCCTATGACGAAACCGGCATCATCGTTCGGGTTTATGAATCCTGGGGAAAACGAACCAAAGCAAGCCTAAGCTTTGGATTTTCAATCAAGGAAGCGGCACTGACCGATCTGGAGGAACGGCCGGAGCAAGAGCTTTCGGTGAAGGGAAGAGGGCTTTCCTT
>JAXEOR010000035.1:0-10378 GCA_034117945.1 Clostridia bacterium
TTGCAATGCTTTTCATAGACAGATCCGTATGGGCAAGCAGCTCCTTCGCCCGATCCATCCTGACTTTTTTAATATATTTGGTAATGCCCCCCGGCATATAGGGGGCGGTGACCCGGTAAAGCTCGCTTTTGCACAGGGCAAACCTGCGGGCCAAGGTCGGAATGGACAAATCCCGGGAAAGGTTGTGAGAGATATACTGAGCAATTCTGATTCCCGGCTCGTCCTTATTTAAATTGACAATATCCTTGTACATAATCGATTGGGCAAAGGCCTGCAAAACGTCAATAGAAGCGGCAATTTCCTCCCGGGTTTTTTGAACCACCTCATAGCCTTCGCCAAGGAAAAGCCCTTCTTCCACCCTGTCCTCACGGATCAGAATTTGCCCGCACATCAGATATCCCACAGTCAAGTGGTCTTTTTTTAAGGGAAACACCGCCTCAAACAGGCCGGCGAAGCATCTCCCGGAATACAGCCCGTCGATGCGTTTGCTTTTTTGGCAGAATTCCCTGGTGCTTTCCTTGCATTTTCCCGGGCAGCGCCGCCCGATTTCGGAGCAGTAGGGGCTGTGCCCGGCGGGCTGGGAATAGATTTCGTTTAACTGGGCGTCCATCACCACAATTTTGATCCCCGTTATGGTGTAAAAGGATTTCAAAAGCTGGTTGGTATGACTGCTGAAAATCATTTTACACCTCCTGCATGAAATTGACAAGGTCATTATATCAAACTCGGGCTTTTTTGTCAATCGATTACAAGCCGGAAAAAGAAAATAAAAACAATTTTTCTAATTAGATACGATTTTCCCTTGCAATGAGTGCCGCTGGCTGGTATGATAGGTTCGCAGGGAGCTTTTTACCGGCGAAGAAAGGAGTTTGTTTTCCAATGAATTATGTTCTCACCCTTTTGTCTGTCTGCCTGGAGACGGCAAAAAATATTTTCTGCAATCATTTCAGTAAAAACACGGTAACCGAACAGGGAGATATTTTTAAGTTCAACAGCTTTTTGTATCTTGGAGCCGGGGCGGTGCTTCTGCCTGTGGCCGGAAGGCTGGTTGTTTCCCCCTTTTCCTTTTGGCTGGCTGTTTTATTTGCATTTATCACTGTGCTCAGTCAGATTTGTTATATGCAGGCACTGCGGTATGGCTCTATGGCCTACAGCACCTTTTTTTCGGGCTGCGGCATGCTCCTTCCCATTGCCTGCGGCATACTGTTCTGGGGAGAAAAAATTTATTTGAATCAGATGGCGGCTCTGCCCCTTTTGATTCTTTCCATGCTGCTTTCCTTAGTAGGGCAGCGGTCAAAGCCCTCGGTCAAATGGCTGCTTTACTCTTTTTTGACCCTGCTTTTTACAGGGGGAATCGGGATTGTGCAAAGCATTCACCAGGCCTCGGAATACCGGGAGGAGCTGAATGGCTTTCTGGTGATTTCCTTTTTCTTTATGGTTGCTTTAAACGGCCTTTTTTATCTGCTGTGTCCCAAGGGCTCCCGTCCCTCCCCTTACCGGGTAAAAAGCGGCGTGACGGTGACAGCGGTGATTTCGGGGGGGATGATCGGCATTGTGAACAGCTTAAATTTGTATCTTGCCGGGGTGATGCCCAAGGTGATCTTTTTTCCCTTGGTCAACGGCGGGCTGATTTTCGCATCTTTGCTGGCGGCGGTCATTCTGTTCAGAGAACGGCTGTCAAAAAAGCAGTGGGCAGGGATTTGCCTGGGGATTTTTTCTCTCTGTTTGCTCAGCCTTTAGCCTAGACGCAAAAAAGCTCCACGAACCGCAGTTCATGGAGCTTTTAAAATGCTTTACCTTAGTCCTCAAACCGGTTGATTTGATAAACAGAAACAATAGCGTCCTCTTCGTTTTCTGTTCCCACATAAATCACCTTGTCAACAATGCCGCCCTTGATTTGAGCCACAGCAGACAGGGGTTCCAGATTATCGTTGGCCAGGATCATGGTCTGCACCAGACGATTCTCCCCTTCGGTGGTGGTTAAGGTGTTGGAAAATTCCTCTGTTGCGCCGCCTGCAATTTCCTTGGTGGAAATCTTTTTCTGCACCAGGGTTTTGTTGCCCTCCTCGTCAACGGTGTATTCTGCGGTGAGCATAGACACCTTTAAGGAGGAGCCGGTCAGCTTGTTGGTCACGCTGGCCTTGGCAGTGGTTTCCCCGCTGATCACGCCGGCAATCGGCTTGCTGCCCTCATAATAAAGGGCATTGGTAGCGGAAAAGACATCCTTGGCAGCAGGACGGGCGATCTGCACCGGAGCGGAATCCTTGGCAATGCCGGAGGTTCCCAGCACATCCTTAGGCAGAACCCGGAATTTCACATATTTTCCGATCATATCGGCGCCGGGAGTATAATTCGTTTTGGTTGCTCCGGCGATGGGGGTGTAGGTGCCGTTTTTGGTGTCGCTCACCAGCCACTGATAGGTGGTGGCACCCTCTTCCTTAGCCTTGTTCAGGTAGGTATAGCTGCCCTGAATTTTCTGGTTGATTTGCACCGAGTCGGTTTGATCCAGCGCAACATCGGTCACAATGGGATCGGGCTGCTCCTCGTCTACAAAGAAGTAGCCGAAGATAAACTGATTTCTTTCCTCCTCTCCCGCAGCGGGGGCGAGGGTGGTGATTTTCATAGTATGATTTCCCGGAGGCAGGTCAAACCGCAGCATGGTGGAAACGCCCATCCAGCCGCCGGGATAGTAATTGCTGATGGTTCCGGAAATGGGATTGGCAGAGCCCTGGTCGATCACATAGCTTGCCTTGGCACCGTTGCCTCCCCGAGCAGCATAAATCCCAATGGCACGGCCGCTAAACTGGAAGGAAATGGTTGCATTGGCCTCGGTTGTTTTTCTGGTGCCGTCACCAAATCTGTAGGCAAGAGTGGAGGTATCCAGCGTCCAGGTGCCGGTATAGTTAATCTTGTCGCTCTTGTGAGAAAGGGTGGTGGGCTTGCCAAATTCATACCCGCTCATGGGAACGCTCTTCCAGGTTAATTTTTTGAAATAATCCTTTGGTGCTTTTTCAAACAGATCCATGATATAATCGGTATAGCCGGTGTAGCCCTTGTCATTGGGATGGGTGCCGTCCCCCGTCCAGGTGCCGGTCTGCGTTTTGTCCCAAACAATGTCGTTGCCCTCCAGATCCTTTCCGCCGGCAATGTATTCACACAAATTAATGGAGCCGATGTTATAATAATCCGCTCCCTCCTTGTGCACCTGAGCACTTTGCAGGTAGGGAGCAAAGCCTGTCATCCCGTTTATGGGAGAGGTTTCTGCCCGATAGGATGCGGTGTAAACAAAAATAATCACAGGCTGCTTAGGCAAAGCCGCCAGCTGGCGGACAATCCCTTCCATTCTTTTTTGGGATTCCACCGGATTGGAAATGCAGGTGTACATATCGTTAACCGCAAACTCAACAAACACCACGTCCGGTCCTTCGGTGCCGCACTTGTCGAGCACGTCCTTCTGCATTCTGAACAGACCCAGATCAGAGGTGGTTCCCCCAACGCCGGCATTGACCTCGATCACCTTTTTGTTGGGATACTTTTTGGCAAAATAACGCTTGGTCAGCTGAGAGGACCATCTGGCATGTCCCTTTCCTGCTCCGTCTGCATATGTAAAATTGCCGGAGCCGCCGGCGCCCTCTGTAATGGAGCCCCCTAAGTATGCCACATATAAGTTTCCTTTTTCATTGTTCAGATTGTCCGCCCCGTAGCTTTTGGGAGACACCGCCGTGGTATCCTTGGCAGCAACTGCCGGAGACAGCATGGCAACGCCCATGGTAAGGGACAGGGCAAGCAAAACAATTTTGTTTCGAAGTTTCATCTCTTCTCCTCCTTTTTATAAAACTATTCTTATTGTAACACCTTTTTTGTAAAAAATCAATAGGTTTTAACAAAGAAAGGGGAGGACTTTTTTACTTTTTTGTTACAAATATATTTTTGGCGGCGGAGAGTGCCTTTCGGAAGGGGGCTGCAAAAAAGTGTGCATGTCATTGCAAGGAGTTCTGTGATATAATAAAAGTAGAGAACAAAGGAGGAATGTGCAATGAATTACATTACAGAAATTTTGTGCTTTCAGAATTTTAACCGGAACCAGACCTTGTCCGCCGGGCAAATTTCTTTGTGGCATGCCCTGTTTGCCGCCTCCAACCGGCAGGGACTGGGACAGCCCTTTTCTGTGTCGGACAAAATGCTGCAAACAGATTCCGGCCTGAGCGAAAGCGGCGTGAGAAAGGCCAGGGAGGCGCTGTGCAGTCAGGGACTGGTGCAATACAAAAAGCCCTCGGGAAGGCGGGGAGACCGAGGAATTTACCAGCTTACCTGCATGGAGGAAAAAATGAGCCGAAAGGAATCGTTTGCGGAGAGCGACGATTTTTTTTTGACCGCTGAACCGAGTGAGTCCAAAGAAGTCCCCAAAAGGGACACTTGCGGAAAGGACAAAGGGAAGGGCAGCAGTAAGGGCAAAGGGAAGGGACAATATAAAAAAAAGAAAACAAAACAAACAAAACAAGAAAAAAAGAAAAGAGCCTTCGGCCCCTGCGGCAATGTGCTGCTGACAGAGGAGGAATTTGCGCGGCTGCAAAAGCAGTTTCCCGACTGGGAGCATCGAATCAGGCAGATGAGTCTTTACATGGAAAGCACTGGAAAGCAGTACCAAAGCTGCTATGCCGCATTGGTGCTGTGGGCAGAGAAAAGCCAAAAATGGGAAGGCTCCGACCGGCAGGAGGAGGGGGACAGGCAGCTGCTGCAGATCATTGCAAACAGGCAGCTGCAGGAGTTTCGCCAGACCCATCCTTCAGACGTCCAGACAGGCGGCGACGCAGGTTTCCAGTGAAATCCAGTCTGTAACCGCTGAGGATTTCAGCGCCGTATCGCATTGGGCGGTGAGAGAAATCAGCCGGCACAGCTCCTTGTCTGACAGCTTTCTGGCCGCTGCGGTGTGAAGCTTGACCACATAAGGATGCAGACCGGTGGTTTGGGGGGAAGGAGCGGGACAATGCTTGATTTTATAAATATCGCAAAAGGATTTGGATAAAAAGCCGATAATCTTGATGGGGCTTTCCCGCAAGGCCTTCAGATCCTCTAAAATGGAGAATGCGGTGGCACCATTTTTGTCCAGTACCGCCTTGCTCAGATCAAAAATCCGGTTTTCAACGGATTTGATGGCAATTTTGTCAATTTGGGCAGGGGTGATGATTTGCTCCTGGGTTCCGCTGCACAGCTTGTTGATTTCATGCTCCAGGTGCTCCATCCCGGTGCCGCAGCAGGAGATCAGATATTCCATGGTTTTGACTGTGATTTTTTTCTGCTGCCGCTGTACCAGGATGTTAATCCAGCTTTTCAGCTGAGCCTCTGTCAGCTGATTACACTCCACCGGCTCTGTCAGAGCCAGCAGCTTTTTCTGCTTTTTGTCAATGGCCTGCTCGGCAAATACAATGCAGGCATATTCCGGAGGCTGGGATAACAGCTGCATCAAAAAGTCTTTGTCTGCCGCTTTGGGCGATTTGAACACACCGGTATCCCGCAGCATCAAAAGCTTTTTTTCCGCAAAGACCGGCGGCGTTTGCAAAAACTGCTCCAACTGCTCCGGATCAATTTTGTCTGTTCGATACAAATTAAAATCCGCCAGGGAATCCTCCGGAACCACCAGACGGGTAATCTGGCGGCAGTATTGCCGGATCAAATAGGGCTCGTTTCCGTAAAATAAGTAAACCGGCCGAATCAGACCACGGCTCAGCTCTTGCTTTAATACCTCCGGTTTCATGCAGCGTCCTCCTTTTATTCGTATGGATTTTCCGCAATCATGCGGCAAACATGACCGTCTTTGATCAAAAATTGCATGGTGCCATAGCTTTTCTCCGAACAGCTTTGGCCGTATACCGCCAGTTCCTTTCTGCCCGGCCGCTTGGACAGGGGTGCGTCCGAAATGGGCTGGCGGGAAAGCTCCAATGCCGCCCTTTCCTCCTCATACAGCATAAAAATGCCCTCCGGATCGGCAGTGCAGCGGCAGGTTTCGGACAGAGCAATGGAATAGGGCTGAGAAAAATCAACCGCCTCCGTGTGATTTTGCGTTGCAATCCGCCTCAGCTCCTCCCTAAGGGGGACATCCTCGGGCAGCAGAGCTGCCTGGATGGTTCTGTCCTGCCCCAATGCCCGAAACAGGGCGGCTGTATCTTTATTATAATTCATAAAGCAAAAAACATCAATGGTTTGTATGTTATTTTTGCGAAAATAATTCAGCAGGGCTTTGTAATCATAGGAAAAGGAGCCTGCCTGCTCCGATACTCCCGCAATCAAAAGGGTGCCGCCGCCGGCGCCCCGGAGCACCAGATTGTCAATGCATCCTGCGCTGACGGCGGTGACGGAATCATACCGGGTCAGTCTGTACTGCTGCCCGCATCCCGCCCCCAGGCAGACGGCGCAGCACAGCAAAATCACCCCGCCCTTGTATCTGCGGCTGACAAAATACAAAAATACAATCAACAAGCAGTAGGCGGCGATTAGATATCGGTTGGGCGATGCCAAAGAAAGGGTGGGAATGTAAGCTAACCATTCCAGCGGCCGGAACAGAAAGGCGGTGAAGCCCTCCAGCAGGATAGAGCCGGGAGCGGCAAGGGCGGGAAACAAAGAGACTCCCCAGACATACACCACCACCCCAATCAGCAAAAAGGGAAAGAATGGAATCAGAAGAAGATTGGAAAACAGAGCAACCAAAGGAAACTGATGGAAAAAATACAGGGTTACCATTAATGCATTTAAATAGGAAGAAACAGAAACTGCCAGAAGAGAGCAAAGCTCTTGTGACCGAATCCGTTTTTGTGCCAGTCGCTGCAAAATCGGAGAAAATGCCAGAATGCCGAAGGTGGAGGAAAAGGACAGCAAAAAATCCGCCTGAAACAGCTGATTCGGGCGAAAGAAAAGAATCAGAAGGGCTGATAAAAACAGAGAATTCATAGAATCCGCCTCTGCCCAGACGCATTCTGCCAGCAAAAACAAAAACCCCATGATGCTGGCTCTCAGAACAGGGGGCTGCCCGCCCATCATCATAGCCAGAAGAATGGGGAGAGGCAGACAGCAAATGCGGTCAAGGGGATAGGGAATCCGGAGAAAGGAAAACAGAGCCAAAGCCATCATCAGCAGGGTGGACACATGCAGACCGGACACCGAGATGACGTGGGAGGTGCCCGTTGCCGCAAACATATCCCTCTGCACCGAGCTTAAGCCGGATTTATCCCCTGTAAAGATAGCGGTTAAAATGCCCCGCCAGGGGGAGGAGATCCCTGTGAGAGCCTGTTCTGCCTGACTGCGCAGGGTCAAAGGAACATTCAGCAGCCGATCCCAGCCGGTGGCCGGAAGAGGGGTGATTTCAGGATTCATGCAGGACAGGGAGTAATTCTGCCGCACCAGATAGCTCCCAAAGTCATCTCCCTGCCGCTGCAGTGCCAGAGAGGACAGCACCTTGCCGGAGGCCGAAATGCGTTCTCCCGGTTCCAGCCGCTCCATAGAGGTGAGCCACAAATTCAGCCGGCTTTTTTCTCCGTTTAGGGAGGACAGGTTCACCCGGTAGGAATAAAATCCATCCTTCCCCTCCTTGGGAAGATCGCTGATCCGCCCCTCAAAGGAGACGTTTTTTTCATGGAACGCCATGGGCTGCTCCAGCCTGACTGACTGCCAGTGGAGCCAATTCAACCCACCGCCCAGGAAAAAGACAAAAATCAGAAAAAAGGAAGGGGATTTTTTCAGAAGAAACAGACCGAGAGAAATCAGGGCAATAAAAATGCCGCAAAACACAAGCTGCTTTGCGGCATAACGGCAACAGTAAATTCCTGCTAAAAAGGAAAGACTGAACCATATGACAGGGCGCTTCACGAGACGGGATCATCCTCCATCGCATTGTCCAGCCAAACCTCGGCCAAATCAAGAGCTCGGTAAAGGCCCTCCCGTTCCACTTTTTTCAGCACCCGCTCCTTGCCGCTTCCGGAATTGGTCTGAAGCGATACGGTCACGCCTGTTGCAACCTGCAAATCCTTTATATTTTCCGTTTGGTTGACAGTAATCATAATAATGTATTTATCCTGAGGATTGCCGTAATATAAAATTTTTCCGTTTCTGATCAGGGGCTTTCCGTGATACATCAAAAACTCCTGCTTTTTCTTTTTTTCTGCCAAATCCATAACCTCCCTTCGGTTTTATTCATCTTATTATTATTATAGCATAAAATAAAGGAAAGGTAAAGATGTTTTTGAGACTTATCAAGACTTTTTTATAAATTTTCGTAAAATTTAAAAAATTTTTTTCAAAATATTCTTGCCAAATTGAAAAAATAGTGTTATAATGAAAATAAGTCAAAGTGGGAGAAACTATCTTTTCTTTGACAAAATGCTATTTTACAGCGGTTTTTCGTTTGTAACAGCCGTAACGCTATTTGTTTACAGTTATGTTACAAGTGAAAAATACCATTGACTTTAAAAAAAAGCAATGGTATAATCGTTTCAGACGATGGTGTAAGAGGCAAAACATGCAGCCCATGTATTGGCGTACATATGCTGCAAAGGCAGTCGATTGGCAGCAGAAAGAGATGCTTTTCGGCTTTGGCAAACAAACTCTTTCAAAAACAAAATTAAGAACAAGGGAGGATTTGAGGTATGAATAATCTCAAAAAAGTATTGGCATTGGTAATCGTGCTGACTATGGTTATTAGTACGTTTACCGTAATGACCGCTTCCGCTGCTGATTTTGAAGATGTTATCGGCACTGAGTATGAGGAAGCTGTTATGGTCCTGGCTCCTATGGGAGTAATTGCTGGTTACGAAGAGAACGGCGTAAAAACATTTAAGCCTTCTCAGGTTGTTACCAGAGCTGAAATGGCTGCGTTCCTGATCAGAGGCCTGGGCTTGAACGTAGCAAGCAAAGCAAACACTGTTTTCAAAGATGTTCCCTATGATTTCTGGGGATCCGGTGCGATCAGCATCGCAAACAGCAAAAACATCATCGTTGGTTATGGCGACGGAAACTTTGGTCCTGACGATCAGGTTAGCTTCCAGGATGCTGTAAAAATGCTGGTATGTGCTCTGGGTTATGAGGAAGACGCGAAAGACAACGGCGGATATCCTGCAGGCTACATTGCTATCGCAGATAAGCTGGATGTTCTGGAAGGTCTGACTGATAAACTGGCTGACACAACTGCTGGCTGTGACAGAGGTACCGTTGCTTCTCTGATCTACAACGCTTTAGACGTTTATCTGCAGGAAGTTACTTATTATAATGGTCAGGTTCTGTCCAAGACCATTACCTCCAGCACCATGGCTTCTGAAATGGGCTACACCAAGTTTGAAGACGTGATCGTTAACGCTACCAGCACAACTGCTTTCTCCGGCTCCTTGCAGGATAAGGGCTATGTTGCTCTGGAAGGTGTGAAGGAAGATGTAAAAGACGGCGGCTATGATATGGATCAGTATCTGGGTCAGCCCGTAACCGTATATGCTTCTTATGATAAGAAGAATGCGGAGTACACCATCGTTGCTGTTCTGGGCAGCAATGAAGGAGACGTTGTAGTAGTTGATGCTGCTGATATTTACAATGTAAACGGAAGCAGATTATACTACTATGTTGATAAAGATACCTCCAGCAAGACCAGCTACTATGATCTGGCTCCTCTGTCCATCGATGGCGGAGATCTGACCATGGTTTACAACAACAAAGCTGTTGCCGCTGAAGATCAGGATTTAGACATGATTGCCTCTGCTACCAACGGTACCATCAAGCTGATCGATTCTCAGAAGGATGGCACTTACGAAAGAGTAATCATCGAAACCTATAAGAACTATCAGGTAGTTGAAACTGATGTTGAAGAAAACCTGCTGTCCTTGGAAAACAATTCCGATGAGACCGAGGTTGAGTTGGACGACAGCAAAGAAAGCAACAGACCGAAGTTCTCTATCGTTGATGTTGCTGGTCAGAAGCTGACCCTGGATAATCTGGCTGAGGATGACGTTGTTTCCATCTATTCTGATGTATATCCGGCTGAAGAAGCTCTGGGCCGTGACTATGTGAAAGATGCTGATTCTCTGAGAATCGTAGTATGCAACGACACCATCGAAGGTGCTGTTACTTCTATCGGTAACAAGAAGATTTACATCGACGGCGAAGCTTATGAAACTGACGGCGTTCTGAGTCTGAGCAGTTTTGCAATCGAAGATGAAGGAACCTTCTATTTAGACTTTAACGGAGATATCGCTTTCGCTGATACCGAAGCTGTTCTGGATAACTTTGAATTCGTTTATGACGGTATTGTAAATGGCAGACAGATCACTCTGTACACCATGAATTCCAATGGTGACAAGGTATCCTATGACATGGCTTCTACCGTAAGAGTAAACGGAACCTC
>JAXEOR010000036.1:0-2094 GCA_034117945.1 Clostridia bacterium
ACCAAATGCACCTTCAACCTGTATGGAACGATTTATCCTAAGCAGTATTCCTTGCGCTGTATTGATTCTTTCTAACATTTCTTCTCGTTGCTTTTTGAACACTTTAGATAATTCAAATCGTTTGGTTCTTTCTTCAAGCGGTGTATTGCACCTTGCATTATGTTTTATGCACTGTGCTTTGTGTGGACAACCCCCGCAACCTTCGCATTGGTACATTGTTTTTTTAGATATATTTCCACTTGTTGTTTTGGATTTTTTCACACCCACATTAACAAGCTTTCTCCTGTAATGACAGGTGTATGTATCTGTGTTTTCATCGTATTGCATATTCTCAGCTCTGCCTATGTCATTTCTGTACTTTCTCGTTTTTGTCTGTTCATAGTTGGCTGGTTTAATGCAGGGCTTTTGGCCGTTCTGTTCAAAATATGTATAGTTTTCTTCACTTTCATATCCTGCATCGGCAGTTGGATACATATATTCAATGCCGAGGTTGTTCTTGATTTTCTCCATAAAAGGTATGAATGTATTTACATCTGTTCTATCATTGAATATCTCTGTTGCTACGATATATTCTGCATCAATTGCAATCTGAACATTGTATGTCCGGCTTAAAACAATAGAATCATACAAGGCAGAAAATCCAAAATATGAATGAGCCTGCTTCATTAGAAAACCTGCATTATATCTTTAGAGTCTTTAGATTTTTATATTTTTTCGGAGAGATGCCTGTTGCATTGGTAAATGCTTTAATAAAATTGGTATAATCATTAAAGCCGCAGCGATCTGCGGTGATTTTTGTATTCACTCCCTGAGAAAGCAGCAGCTTTGCCTCTTGGATTTTTTGATCAAGAATATACTGCTTTGGAGAGCAATTGAAAAAATACTTAAATTTCTTATAAAGCGTTGTTTTGCTGATATACAAAGCGGCTGCCAAATCCTCCACCCGGCAGGGATCCTGGGTGTGTTGATCAATATAATCCAGAGCCTGTGACATAATGGGATCCAAATTCCCAAAATCATACCCCGGATTGATTTGCTTTTTTAATTTTTTCAAAACCAAGGCCAAAATATTCAGACTGCTGGCCAAGGAGGTGATGGCGTCAATGGTGGGATCCTCCCCATGATGAATGTTGCAATTATTGAAATTTTCGGAACAGCTGGTCAGAATTTGATCCGTTTCTTCCGGTGTGGAAGAAAACAGATATTGCTTTTCCATTGCAATCTGTTTTAAAAAAAGAGAGAGATTCATACCGATTTGCATCTTCTGCTCCAGCATGGACAAAAATTCCGGATTGATGTGCAGAATATAACGCTCGTAAAGAACGCTGTGACTTTGTTCCAATTGATGGGCAGCCAGTGGGGGGATGATGAGCATATCCCCTTTGGAAAGAGGATAGGCTTGATTATTGATCCAAAAAGCCTTGGCACCCGACACGAAAAAATAAATTTCATAGCCCCAATGAATGTGCAGCTTTTGAATTTCTTCTCCCGGGGGGATCATTTTTTTGCAGTGAGATAAATGAATTAATTTCGGCAGATTTTCAAAGCGATCCATGGCGCACCCCCTCTTTTTTCTTCATTGTAGCATAAAAGGAACGATTTTGCAAGTATTTTGATATAAAAACACAAGAAAAAAACCCAAAAAACTGATATAATGATTTCACAAATATTTACTTTGGAGGTTATCGCAATGAAAAGATGGATCGGTTTCATGATGGCATTGATTATGGTAATGCTGTCGGTGATGCAGACGACTGCGGCACCGGTGGAACGTTCCCTGACGGAATTGGGAACCTGGAGGGCGGAGGGCACAAAGCAAACGCTGGAGCAAAAGGAAAATGCGAACGAAGCAGGAACGGGGATGGCGCTGCTGTCCTCCGGATATGCGGCCAGTGCAACCTCATGGGAGCACAGACTGCGCTATGGTTCTCCTGTGACCATTGAAAAGGGCAAAACCTATCAAATGTCTGTTAAGTTAAAATCAACAAGCTCTGTGGCTGCAAACGTCACCCTTCAAGGCATAATTTTAAATGTCCGTCCGTCGGGATATGACGGGTACACTTTGGTAACTCCCTCTAAATCCTATAAAGACAC
>JAXEOR010000037.1:0-9395 GCA_034117945.1 Clostridia bacterium
TGTAATTTCCTCCGGCCCCAGCTTGGTATCCCGGGATTCCGCTTCATATTCCTCAATGTGAATGGAGGTAAAGACATCCTCCTTCACCAGCTTTTCATTAATTAAAATAGCGTCCTCGTAGTTATAGCCTTCCCAGGTCATAAAACCGATCAGGATGTTCCGACCCAATGCCAGCTCACCGTTGTCGGTGGAGGGGCCGTCTGCAATGATATCTCCCGCTTCCACCCGTTCGCCTTCCACAACAATGGGCTTTTGATTGATGCAGGTTCCCTGATTGGAGCGGATAAATTTCAGCAGCTTATACTGATCCTCTCCGCCCTCGTCGCAGGAGACCACAATCTGGTCGGCACTTACCTTTTTGATCACGCCGCTATGCTCGGCGCAAACCACAACGCCGGAGTCCTTAGCAGATTTATATTCCATCCCCGTTCCCACAATAGGAGAATCGGTTTTTAACAGCGGCACCGCCTGACGCTGCATGTTAGAGCCCATCAAAGCCCGGTTTGCGTCGTCGTTTTCCAGGAAGGGAATCAGTGCCGTAGCAACGGATACCAGCTGTCTGGGAGACACGTCCATATAATCGATTTCACTGCTGTCAAACTCAGAAATTTCCCGTCTGCGGCGGGCAGAAACCTTTTTGGATACAAACCGTCCGTTTTCGTCCAGCAGCTCGTTGGCCTGCGCTACTGTATACTGATCCTCCACGTCCGCCGTCATATATTCTACCTGATCGGTTACAATCCCCGTTTCCTTATCCACCTTCCGGTAAGGCGCTTCCACAAAGCCATACTGGTTGATCCGGGCAAAGGTAGCCAAGGAGTTGATCAAACCGATGTTAGGACCTTCCGGTGTTTCAATGGGGCAAACACGGCCGTAATGGGAATAGTGAACGTCTCTGACCTCAAATCCTGCCCGGTCACGGCTCAAACCGCCGGGTCCTAAAGCAGACAGTCTTCTTTTATGGGTCAGTTCCGCCAGGGGGTTAGGCTGATCCATAAACTGAGACAACTGGGAGGAACCGAAAAATTCTTTAATCGAAGAAATCACCGGCTTGGTATTGATCAGCGCCTGCGGCGTCACAATATCCAGATCCTGAACGCTCATCCGTTCCCGAACCACACGCTCCATCCTGGCCAGACCAATCCGGAACTGATTTTGCAGCAGCTCGCCCACTGCGCGAATCCGGCGGTTGCCCAAATGGTCGATATCGTCCGTATCCCCCAGCCCATAGGCCAGGTTGACGCAATAATTAATAGAAGCCATAATATCTTCCAAAATAATATGCTTGGGAACCAGCTGATCTGCATGCTCCTCAATGGCCTTTTTCAGAGATTCATCATCCTCATGCTCATCCATCAATTCCTTCAGCACCGGGAAAAAGACCTTTTCGGTGATTTTCGGAACATCAAAATCCACAAAGGCTTTCAAATCAACCATATGATTGGAGAACACCTTTACCTTTTTGCCCTCCATATCCAGCCAAACCTCGTTAATACCGGCCGCTTCCAGCTCTTCTGCCTTGTCACGGGTCATCACCGTTCCGGCAGTTTCCATCAGCTCTCCGGTATAAGGATTGATCACATCCTCCGCCAGCGTTTGATTGCGAATCCGTTTGGCAATCCCCAGCTTCAGATTAAATTTATACCGGCCCACCTTGGCCAAAGAATATCTTCTTCCGTCATAAAACAGACTGTACAACAACGATCGAGCGCTGTCCACCGTGGGAGGCTCTCCGGGACGCAGCTTTTTATAAATTTCAATCAATGCTTCTTCGGTGTTTGCAGTGGTATCCTTTTCAAGTGTAGCAATAATTTTATCGTCATAGCCGAACAGCTCATTAATCTGAGCGTCGGAGCTGTAGCCTAGGGCACGAATCAACGTGGTCACTGGCAGCTTTCTGGTTCTGTCAATCCGCACATGGAACACATCGTTCACATCTGTCTCATATTCCAGCCAGGCTCCTCTGTTGGGAATCACCGTAGCGCTGAACAGCTCTTTTCCCGTTTTCAGATCGTTCTGCATCTCATAATAAATCCCGGGAGAACGAACCAACTGACTGACTATGACACGCTCCGCTCCGTTGATGATAAATGTACCGCTTGGGGTCATCAGCGGAAAATCGCCCATGAAAATCTCCTGCTCCTTGATCTCGCCCGTTTCTTTATTGATCAAACGAACCTTCACCTTAAGAGGAGCCGCATAGGTAGCGTCCCGTTCCTTGCACTCAGCAACATTGAACTTCGCCTCGTCCTTATGTATGCTGTAGTCCAAAAATTCCAACACAAGGTTTCCCGCATAATCAGTAATGGGGGAAATGTCGTCAAACACCTCCTGCAAGCCGCCTTCGATGAACCATTGATAGGAATCCTTCTGAATTTCAATCAAGTTGGGCATTTCCAGAACTTCGTTGATTTTGCCGTAACTCATTCTCGTGTTCTTACCCAGCTTTACCGGATGTACCATAAGCAACCTCACCTCATTGATTTATTTTGCATCAGTTGATATCTCAAAAGAGACTGTTTTTCATTCTTTTTTCGCCCCCAATGGGGCGTAAAAGCGATAAAAATCCCTTTTATCATACGATAGCAATTTATTATAATATCATATCCCAAAGCGTTTGTCAAGAAAAAGCGAAAAAAAACCGTTCTTTTTCCCTTTTTCTAAAAAACATACATGGTAAGTTTTAGTCTGTCCACTTTTTTTGTAAATAATCACAATATTGCAAAAAATACAGATGTTTTTGTTTTTTTGCAATCAAAAAGCCGCTGCTAAATCAACATTCACAGCGGCTCCTTGGGGCAATGGGACAATGTGCGGTTGTTCTATTACATCGGTATCACAAAAAAGAGTGTCCAAATCAATCCTTTCCTTAATAAATAGAACGGTTTCATCTGTCAGACCGGTATCTATTAATCCAGCGTTACCGTTTCGATGCAATCCGGCCGGTGATCCACATGAATCTGCTTTTGATACCGCTTGCCTCGGTATTCCAGCGTCAGCAAATAGCGCCCCCGGATCCATATACCTCCGCCCGATTGGAATCCTCCGCCGTATGAAAGCTTCCCTTTGTGTGCCATTCGTGATGTATCAGCTCATCCAACGCCTTCCAGGCAGGCTTTGGACTCAAATCATGATACAGCAGTGCTCCGCCGAACTGATTTTCCCCTGTGTTGGGATCATAATTCTGAGTGCCTCCCGGAACATAGGTATACCCGTCTGCCAAATTCCAATAAACAATTCCGTCCATTGCCCTGTGGCTGAACCACACCCGATACACCTGCTTGAGCAATTCTGCCTGAATCTCCATATCCTCCTGATCGCCGTTATAGGAGCAGATGGTCACCTCTGAAATCTGAACGGGCTTGCCAAATTGGCCGTAGGTATCCAGCACATCATAAATTCTGCGGGGATTGTAGCACTTGGCCGCATAATCCGCCTCTCCCTCCCGGGGAACAAACTGGTGGCACTGAATTCCGATGCCGTCAAACCGAACTCCCCGGTGCAGCAAATCCTTAATGAGAAGGGCATACCAGCTTCTGCCGCCGTGAAAATGATCCCAAATTCCAACTGCGTCATTAACAAAATTACGGTTAGCGCACAAATGCCTTGCAGCACAGTCAAAGCTGTAGGATAAGTAGTCGTCCTCCCGAAAAAAAGCAGTCTCCCGCTCCATGCCGTCCCAGTTCCAGCTTAGGGTTTCATTGATAATATCCCAGTCCCGGATCGACTCCCCATATCGCTCCCCGATCTCCTGAAAATGGCGATCAATCGCCAGCCTAATTTTGTCCGGCTCCTTGGGGAGCCATCCGGGGGCAAAGCCATCGTATACCAGGCAATGGCCTTTCATTTCAATTCCCTGTTCCCTGCAAAATTCCACTACAAGGTCAGGCGCCGGGCGGCGGTACACCTTTGGACTGTTTTTGTCATACCGGGGCTTTCCCTGCTCCGGCTCCAGATCGGCCCAATAAAAGGGAACGACCCCGTAATTAAACATACTGGGAAACAGCTTGCGAAACAGTTTGTTTTTTTCCTCTGTTTCAAATTCATCCAGCAAAAATAAATTACAGCCGAATTTAAAATCGTGGCTGATCTGCTCGGCAGTGAAGGACACCTCCTTCAAAGGATTGCCCTGCCCGTCCACAAAGGCCACTGTTTTCACTGACTTTCTGTTAGCCTCAATATTTGCCGGAACCGTATGAGACAGAAAGCTTTTCTGCTCCTCAAAATAACGCAGCGCCTGTTTTCTCCGCTCTGACATGGTAAAAATTCCTCCTGTTCCAATTTGATAGCTATATTGTATCAGAAAACAGCAAAAAGGCAACCCCCAAAAAACAAAAAAGGTTTGAATTTTAACACAAATTATGATAAAATATAAGATGAATTGAGGTGACTTAGAATGATATTTAACACAGAAGAGCTGGCCGTCAGCGTGATTTATGTACTGGAAATGGAACAAAAAAAGAAGGAAACCTGCCATACCAAAGCCCGGGATTTTAGCGCTTTGTCTTACCGGATCACCGCCGATTCCCTGCTGCATACCCCCCAGCAAACCCTGTCTCTTTCGGATCACAGTATTTTGTTTGTTCCCAAGCAGCTGGACTATTCCCGAACCGCTCAGAACGAACGAATGATTGTAGCCCATTTTCATCTATATGGAGCAGATCAGACCTCTATGGAAGCCTTCCTGCCCCGTGACCCCCTCCCCTATCAGCGGCAGTTTGAAGAACTGCTGGCGGTCTGGAACCGTAAGGAGCCGGGATGTCGGCTGAAATGCTCTGAATTGCTCACTCGCATCTTCCGGATGATTTACCGGGAGCAGCAGCTGTCAGAGGGCTATGCCCAGTGGGCGGCAACCATCATCCGGCAGGAGCATGAAAATTCCGCCTTTTCCGTCTGCTCCCTTCCCGACCGGTTGGGAATCAGCGGCACCTATTTAAGAAAACAGTTCCTGCAGGAATACGGCACTACCATGGCGGATTATCTGGTACAGGCAAGACTGGAGCATGCCTGCTTTCTGCGGGAAACTATTCTGTCCGAAAAATTGCAGAAGAATGCGGATTTGCCAACGAGAAATATTTTTCTGCCCTGTTTAAAAAAAGAATGGGCCTTTCCCCAAAGCAATACTGATCCCCTCACAAAGAAAAAGGAGACGCAGCTTCCCCTGTCTGAAAAGCTGCGTCTTTTTCTATTATTTTTTCTTTTCAACTGCAATCCATATTTCGCAGGTATATGCTTCATTTTGGATATCAGCAGAAGGATAGGCCTCAATTTCTACTCCGCAAGGCTGATACTCGCTTGTCGGAAAAAACTCCGTGCAAATATACTGATATACCTTTTGAAAGGCTTCCGGCATTTTACCCACGCATTGAAACACCGCATAAGTATGCGCCGGAATTTTCTCCACTTTCAAATAGTCCTCGGAAATCTTTTCACCGTTATAATGGGCTCCGATTCCGTAAGGAAACTCCTCTAAAGAGGCCTCCGCCCCGAAGCTGACGCCAATGATGCACCGATCAAAGATATTATTTTGCGGAATATACTTACAAATTGCCGGAATCGTGCCGTCTGCGGAGCATTCGTTCCAAAATTTTGATATTTCTCTTGTAGTAATTTCCTGCTGCTTTGGAAAACGCTTTTTCCTTACGACCACCTCAAAGGCTTCCTTTTTCTCAATTCTGTAATCCATGGTAGTACCTCCCTGTAAAATGAGTTTTACGGAAAGGCGGGAAAAGGATTTCAGATTTGCCCCACGCTTTGCCTGGGAAGGAGAAACGCCGTGAAACCGTGTAAATGCGCGGGAAAAGCTCTCGGGAGTATCATATCCGTATTTAAAAGCAACATCAATTACCTTTGTGTCCTTTGCCGCAAGCTCGCTGCCGGCCTGCGATAGCCTGCGGTAACGGATATAATCGCCCAAGCTGTACCCGCATATCGTACTGAAAACACGTTGAAAATGAAAACTTGACGAAAAGGCTCTTTTGGCCACTTCTTCGTAATCAATGGGTTCGGTCAAATGCTCCTCCACATAGTCTATGGCTTTCTGCAGCCCTGAAATCCAATTCATTCTTCCCCTCTCCTTTCCATATACTACTATTCTAAAGGATTACCCGCCGATTTTCTTGACATTCTGTGCTTTATGATGTTATCCATGCAGCCTTTTGACAGCCCTCAGTTCTATATACCCCCGCTCTCCTCTAGGCTCAAGCTGAATCCGAGGCACCTCGTCATCCCATTGAAAGCCAATCACCGACGGATCATAGATATCCATGGAGTGCTGCACCTGGGCAATTGCTTCACAGTAATCCTCTTCCAAAAAGGGCTCTCCCTGAAACATCAGATAGTGCGCCTCGGGCAGATCGATCAGATCAAACCCCTCCGGCAGGGCTCCGGTAAACTCCTTCTCCACCTCCACTCCCTGCACATAGGTAGACCCATCCGGCTTTTTTAAGCCCTCAGGCAGCCAGAGACAGACCGGCTCGCCGCACAGCGAATCCATGCTGGACAGCAGCCCCCAAACATCACAGCCTACCTCCTCGCAGTAGGAAAAATAATCCTCCGCCTTTTTTCCCCATTTTACAACAGCCTTTCGGGCAGGCTTTTTCACCACCTGGACAAATACATTTTTCACATGTTCCATTGGAAAATCTTCCTCTCTTAATTCTCTGAATTTTACACCATAGGGAATGAAAAGAGTGATCGGACTTTTGCTTTTTGCATATTCCTTCGGATTACAGCCAAATTCCCGCACAAATGCCCTCTGATACCCGTCAACGCTTCCAAAGCCCATCTCAAAGGCAATCTCGCATATTTTCACAGCATCGTTTTTCAGCCTTTTTGCAGACTCTGACAGTCTGAAACGGCGGATATAATCCGACGGGGTCACCCCCGTATAGGTTTTAAACAGCCGATAGGAATACCAAGGGGAAAACAAAGCGGCGCCTGCTAAGTCCGCCATGGTGATTTCATCGGTCAAATACTTTTCGATATATTCCTGCATTCTTTGCACTGCCAAAACCTGTTCGGTCATCCCTTCTCACCCTCCTGTGCTCCATTATAATCTTTTTTCGGAAAATTTTCTCGACCATTTTTGCTCTTTTATCAATCGCTCGTCCTTATAACAATTCGACCTCTTTTCAAACCTTCCTGTTTTTTTGTCAAAATAAATCCGAGGCAAAAAATTGACAGGCCGGGCAAAACCGTGCTATAATAAATAGGAAATAATCAAAGGGCTTTGACAGCCTTTTTTTGAGAGGTAATCCGTATGAGTGATTTTTATTTAGCCTTCAGTGCCATTTTTCCGCTGTTTTTTCCTATGGCGGCAGGCTACCTGTTAAAGCAGATCAATTTGGTGGACGGTCACACCGTCAAAGGAATGAACAAAGCAGTGTTTCGGTTTTTTCTGCCCCTGCTGCTGTGCTATAACGTGTATCATTCCGATCTGTCCAGTGTGTTTGACAAAAGGCTGATGCTGGTGGGAGTTGCCGGTGTTGTGATCAGCTTTTTGGTGTTTTTTCTTTTTGTCCGGCTGACGGAAGGGGATCGAGCCAAGCAAGGGGTGATGGTGCAGGGGATGTTCCGCAGCAACTTTGTGCTGTTCGGACTACCCCTGGCCGCTCATCTGTGCGGCTCTGAGGAAATCGGAACCACCGCCCTGATGATTGCGGTCATTGTTCCCTTGTTTAACGTGCTGTCCGTTGTTGTCCTGGAGCTGAGCCGGGGCGGCAAGCTGAATTGGAAAACCATTGCCCGAGGCATCCTCACCAATCCTCTGATTTTATCCTCCCTGTTGGGCTTACTCATTTTATTCACCGGCCTGCCCATTCCCAAGCTGATTGATGAAGCAATCGGCTCCATGGCCGGAATCGCCACACCTATGGCACTGTTTTTATTGGGTGCCTCCTTCCGGTTTTCCGCTGCAAAATCCACTCTGCGTCAGCTTGTAACAGTAGTAACAGGAAAGCTGGTTGTCCTTCCGGGAATCATGCTGATGATCGGATATTTCCTAGGCTTTCGCGGGATTTCCATGGCAACTCTTTTGGCGATGTTCGCCTCTCCCACCGCCGTTTCCTCCTTTGTCATGGCGCAGGAAATGGAGGGAGACGCCGACCTGGCCAGCCAGATCGTGGTCTGGACCTCAGCAGGCGCTTTGGTCACCATCTTTTTCTTTTTAGTGATCTTAAAACGGATAGGAGGAATTTAATTTGCAGGGCATTGTATTTGATCTGGATCATACCCTGTTTGACCGGTATGCCACCATGAAGGCCCTGGGGCAGGATTTTTTCCAAACCTTTCGCCGGAATATCACCCCCGGCCTGACCCCTTCTCAGGCGGCCGATCTTTGGTGTCAGGCGGACAGACAGCAGGTGCACCTGGGCTGGGAGTATGTACTGGCTTATGGGGAAACAAACGGGCTGTTCGTACAGTCGCCCGATCTGGAGAAATACCGAGCCTTTTTGCTGCCCGCCTTTTGCCGGGTGGCCGTTCCCTTTCCCTTTACCAAGCCCACTCTAACCTGGCTGAAAGAACAGGGCTATCAGACCGGGCTGATCACCAACGGTTCTTCCCGGGTGCAGCGTGCAAAGCTGTCACTGCTCTCCCTGGAGCCCTATTTTGATCAAATTCTGATCCCCTCCGAACGAGGGATGCAAAAGCCGGATCCGGAGCCCTTTTGGGAAATGGCTAACCTGCTGGGACTGCCCCCTCAGGAGCTTGCCTATGTGGGGGATAACCCCATTAACGATGTGCAGGCCTCCCGCAACGCAGGCTATTGCCCCGTATGGGTGAAAACCACCGGTGTGTGGGTGGAAGGGATTCCCCGGGCAAGCTGGGAAATTGATACCGTTGCCCAGCTCCCTCAACTGCTGACTGATTTTTAAAAAAAAAGGACGGCCTGAGCCGTCCTGACAAATGAAGTAACCTACCGACAAACAGCTTGCTGATTTACCGCCCACATATTTTTCATACTTTTTCTCTCGTTCATACCAATCTGAAAGAAGCTCGTAGTCTCTTTGAAAATCTGTTTTGCGTTTTCCTATTCCCGCTTTGTACCATCAACAAAAAGATTTTCACAGGATAACTCACCATAGTCTTTAAGCAGCAAGACAACTTGACCGAAAAGATTATCAATGATATTTTTCAATCTTGTGCTTCTGAATCTAGCTATTGTATTATGGTCAGGTGCTTTTGCCCCTTCCAGAAGATACATAAAGTTTATGTCCCTTTTGCATGCTGTCTCAATATCTCTTGATGAATACAAATGATTCATATATGCATACACAAGGATTTTAAAAAGATTCTTCGGTGACACTGCACAAATTTTCTCTTTACGAGAATACGCTCCATACAACTCTGTGTAATCAATTTCCTCCAATACATTGCCTAGCAAGCGTACCGAA
>JAXEOR010000038.1:0-4542 GCA_034117945.1 Clostridia bacterium
TGACCAGCTTCAGCATTTGGGTGGCCAGCTCCCGAATTTCCCACTGAGCCCGCATGCAGCAGCGCAGCCGGAAAAAATGATATAAGCTTCTGGCATTCATAGTCATAACCATTTTGGTTTCACAGGCATTGGGCAGCACAAATCTGGCGTCTTCAATGGCCATCTTTTCCGCCTGCCGCCGAGCCGCCTTTTCCTCCATGCCCTCCTGGATCAGCCTTTGATACTGCTTTTCCTTTAAAATCTCGGTCAGCCGGTCGTACCGATCCTGAATCTCTCCCATGATCTCCTGGAAAAACGCATTGGCCTCAGGACATTCCTCAATAGCAGGAGGGGTTACATAGGAAAATTGATTCTCCACCACATACCGCTGGGATTTCACGCTGAAGGAAGCCAGACGGTGTCGGGTGATCTGCGCCAGCAGCGACCGGGAAACCCCTTCAATGCCAAAGGTAAAGGACACATGCTCAATAGGGCTTTCGTGTGACATAGACATCAGGTGCGCCAAAAAGGCGTCTGTTTTTTCCGGTGTCAGTCCCTCCATCAGCCCGTCAATATCAGAAGAAGAATAGCACAGCTTTGCCGCCGCAGCCACCAGCCGCTCCGGATTCGGCGTATGCTCCAACAAAGTTACCTTAAGCATTTGCTCCGTCCCCTTTCATCTTTTTGATCAGAACCGTCCACAAAAACTGAGGCAAAACCAGCATCCGCTTGATTCGCCACGGCTGCTTGATCAAGCGGTAAAACCATTCCAGCCCGGTTTTGCAGAAAAAGGCAGGCGCCCGCTTCACCGTCCCCGCCAGCACGTCCACCGACCCTCCGGCACCGATGCTGACCTTCACCTTCAGTTGATCCTTATACCGGGCAATCCACTTTTCCTGCCGGGGAAACCCGATGCAAACCATTAAAAAATCCGCTCCGGATTGATTAATCTGGTCAATGACCGCCTGATCGTCCTTAAAATAACCGTCGCAAACCCCTGCAACAGCTGCGCCGGGATACTGCTTTACAATATTCTGAGCCGCAAGCTCTGCAATCCCCGGCTTTCCCCCCAGCAAAAACACGCTTTTCCCATGCTTGGAAAGGCTCTCCAGGATATGGCAGCAAAGCTCATATCCCGGAACACGCTCCTGCAAGGGCGTTCCTAAAATTTTAGCGCCGTACACGATGCCAATCCCGTCCGGCAGCGTTAAATCCGCGCTGTTGAGCACCTGCCGAAACTCCGCGTCCTGGTAGGCCAGATAGGCAATTTCGGGATTGGGGGTGACGATCATGTGATTTCCTTCCCCCTCCATCCAGCGCCAAACCGTTTCTTCTGCCTGCTTCATATTCACGTTGTCAATTTTTACACCTAAAATATGAATCGTATCCATCCTTCGTCTCCTTTGTTTCTTATCTGAACAATTATATCACATTGAGAAAAAAATTTCAACTATTTTTCTCTTTTTGCTAGACTTACTGTCCGTTTTAGGGTAAAATAAAAATAGAATGTGTGCTGCCGTCCCGGAAAGGAAGGTACCGGCAACCGAAATAGATTAACACACAGGAAAGGCGGAACTGACATGAATGAAATTTATCCACTGAAAATGAAACCGGAAATTAAATATTTACTTTGGGGAGGAACCCGGCTGAAGGAAGTCTATCAAAAGCCTTGCACCGGGGAGGACGCAGGAGAAAGCTGGGAGGTATCCACCCACCCGGCGGGATTAAGCACCGTTGCCAACGGTTCCATGGCCGGCACCACCCTGGCGGATGCAATCGCCCGGCACCCGGGGCAAATTGCTCCTGCGGATTTTCCCTTTTTATTTAAGCTGATTGATGCCAACCGGGATTTGTCCATTCAGGTTCATCCGGACGATGTCTATGCCCAAAAGCACGAAAACAGCCCACGAGGCAAAACCGAAATGTGGTATATCATTGATGCCAAGCCGGGCGCCCGCATCGGTTATGGCTGGAATCAGGAGATGACAAAGGAGCAAGTCGAAGCCGCCGCCCAAAACGGAACTTTGGAGCAGTTTATCAATTATATTCCCGTTAAAGCCGGTCAGGCCTATTTCATTCCGGCAGGAACCGTGCACTGCCTGTGCGAGGGACTGCTGGTGGCAGAGATTCAGCAAAATTCCAATGTCACCTACCGGCTTTATGACTATAACAGAAAAGACGCAGAGGGAAAGAGCCGTCCCCTGCATATTGCCCAAAGTCTGGACGTTGCCAGCTTAACAAGCGCAAAAGACATCAAGCCCGTAACCGGAGACAATGTTACCTTAGCCTCCTGCCCATACTTTACTGCCCGGAAAATCACCGGTCAGGACTATCAGGGGGATACCAAAAATCGCTTTGAACTGATCTTTTTCATTTCCGGTCAGGGAGAAATTGTCACTCAGGCCGGAACAGAGCCTTTTAAAGCGGGAGACACCTTCCTGCTCCCCAGTGCCCTGGGAGCCTATACCATTCAAGGGCAATTTTCTGTAATGCAGTGCTTTGAATCCTAAAAGAAAGGTGAAATCATATGCGCATTTTAATCATTCGTCACGGGGATCCGGATTATTCCATTGATTCCTTAACGCCCAAGGGCTGGCGGGAGGCAGAGCTCCTTTCCCGCCGTTTAATCGAGCTTCCCATACAGGATTTTTACTGCTCCCCCCTCGGCAGAGCAAAGGATACCGCCAAGGCAACCTTAGAAAAGCTGGGGCGGGAGGCGGTAATTCTGCCCTGGCTGGAGGAATTCAGAGGAAGAATTCAGCCCTTTGGAAAACGAAACCATGATTACCCCTGGGATCTGCCGCCCCGGGAATGGACAACCCATTCTGAATTTTTTGACAAAGACCGGTGGGTAGAGGCACCTTTGATCAACACCGGCAATTCCGGAACAATTTATCAGGAAACAAAGGAAGGGCTGGACAGGCTGCTGGCCTCCTATGGATATGAGCGGGATGGAATGCTGTTCCGCTGTCAGGATAACCGGGACATTACCATCGCCCTGTTCTGTCACTTTGCCCTGGGCGCCGCCTTGGTGGGATATTTAACAGGGGTTGCTCCCACTGTTTTGTGGCACAATTTCTTTATGCCCACCTCCTCTGTTACCACCCTCCTTTCTTCAGAGATAAAAAAGGGAGAGGTATCCTTTCGCTGTCTGCAAATGGGTGATACCTCTCATTTATATGCCACCGGAGAACCCCTGTCTCCTGCCGGGCTGATGCCGGAGGTGTACGATCCGGCCAGTCCCCGGAACATTGACTGAACAAAAGAATCTAAAAAAATAAGGATCGATCGTCATGGATACTGAATTTATCAATATAACGGCAGAAACCCTTCCCAAGGAGCATTTATGCTGCATCATCCGCAGCAAAAAGCCCCATCCGGGGGTGGAAGCCAAGCGGCAATGGCTGGCAGAACGGCTGAAGGAAGGCCATGTTTTCAGAAAGCTGAATGCAAAGGAATGTGCTTTTATTGAATACGCTCCTGTGGAAACAGCCTGGGTGCCAATCATGGGCAGCAACTTTTATTATATCTATTGCTTATGGGTGACAGGCAGTCCCAAAGGTCAGGGCTGCGGACGGGCACTGATGGAATACTGCCTGACAGACGCCAAAGAAAAAGGAAAATCAGGGGTTTGTATGCTGGGAGCACACAAACAAAAGGCCTGGCTTTCCGACCAGTCATTTGCCAAAAAATTCGGTTTTAAGACGGTTGATACCGCCCCTAACGGATATGAGCTTCTGGCTCTTTCTTTTGACGGAACAGTGCCGAAATTCGCTCCCAATGCGAAACAGCAGCAAATTGCAGGCAATGAGCTGACTATTTATTATGATATGCAGTGCCCTTATGTGACTCAAACCATTGCAACAATCAAGGAGTATTGCGAAGCAAATCATATTCCCGCTTCCTTGATTCAAGTGGATACCCTGGAAAAAGCAAAGGAATTGCCTTGTGTTTTCAATAACTGGGCGGTGTTTTATCAAGGCAAATTTGAAACGGTGAATCTGCTGGATGGGAAAGGATTGGAAAGAATTCTGAAAAAACAACCCTCCCGGTAAAACAAACCCTCTTCCGTCAAAAAAGCCTTCCATGACAGAGCAAAAACTGTCATAGAAGGCTTTTTGTAAATCAATCTTATTGTAAATTCAGCTTTTTCATCTGATCCCTCACCAATTGCAGCTGAGTTCTGGCTCTGTCAAGATTTTGATTGGGACGGTGAATTTTAAAATACACATCCCCGTTCAAATGATCCGCCAAAAATCTGATACCGCATTCATAGGTCATCAGCACGATGGACCAGGGCAGCAATTCCCGCTCCTTTTCGGTCATTGCCTCTCCCGCTTCTTCCAAAAAGCCGCGGGTAAAGGCCTCATAAACAGACATAACGAAATGAATTTTCGATAAATCTCGTTCATCCTCCTCACCGCTGCTGGCACCAAACCGGAGAGCGTCACCATAGTCGTACAGCAGCGAACCGGGCATTACCGTGTCAAGATCAATCACGCAAATTCCCTCGCCCGTTTCATCATCCAGCATGATATTATTTAGCTTGGTATCGTTGTGCGT
>JAXEOR010000039.1:0-10281 GCA_034117945.1 Clostridia bacterium
GCAGGGACTTTCCTTAAAAAATATTCAAATCAGCGTGACCGACCGGCGGGGCAGGGAGGTTTATTCGGATTTTGGTGAAATGATGTTTACTCATTTCGGTGTGTCTGGCCCGGTTGTTTTGTCTGCCAGCTCGCACATCCGAACCTTGGACGGACACAGGCTGACCATTGATCTTAAGCCCGCCCTTTCGGAAAAACAGCTGGACGCCAGACTGGTTCGGGACTTTCAGGCCTGCAGCAACCGTGATTTTTGCAATGCCTTAGACGGCCTCTTTCCCAAAAAGCTAATTCCTGTTATGGTGAAGCTGTCCGGTATTCTGGAGCATACCAAGGTTCACCAGATTACCAAAGAGCAGCGGAAGAAATTGGGAACGCTTTGCAAAAATCTTACCGTCACTCTGACGGCCATGCGTCCCATTGAAGAAGCGATCATCACCTCAGGCGGTGTTTCGGTCAAAGAAATCAATCCCTCAACCATGGAATCAAAGCTTGTGCCGGGGCTGTTTTTTTGCGGGGAAATGATGGATGTGGACGCCTATACAGGGGGCTTTAATCTGCAAATTGCTTTTTCTACCGGCTATCTGGCAGGGCAATCCTAGCAAAACACTTGGAACACAGGAAATCAATTAAAAAATCCCTCAGAACATCTCACCTATGTGTGATATTCTGGGGGATTTTCCATAGAAAAAGCTGTTACAGAAGGGAAAAAAGCTCTGAAGGATGGGTAATGATGGAATCTGCGCCGTTTTGCTCCAGCTCCTCCCGCTTGCGAAAGCCCCACAGCACTCCCACGGTAAAGGAACCCAGGCTTTTTCCTGTCTGCATGTCCACTCCGGTATCTCCCAGGTAAACTGTTTGCTCAGGAGAGATGCCCAGCTCCTTCAGCAGTTCCCTTGCGCCGGTGGGATCCGGCTTCAGAGGAAGCCCCTCCCGCTGACCGCAGCACCCGTCAAAAAGCCGTGTTCCAAACAATCTTTCAGTGCACAGCAGAGCAGTAGAATGGGGCTTGTTTGTGACAATCCCCAGCTTGGTTCCCTGATTCTTTAATTGATTCAGCAGGGGTAAAATGCCGTCGTAAATTTCCGCCAGATACACCGGATTTTCATTGTAAAGTCGGCGAAATTCCTGACATACAACGGAAAAATCCTGTTCATTGTCCCGGCCGTGCAAGGCCAGAAGACGGTGAACCAGGAGATCTGCGCCGTTTCCCACCAGGTATTTGAATTCTTCTTTTGTGGTATGATCTTCGATTCCAATTTTTTTCAAACTTCCCTTTGCGCAATAGGAAATGTTCTCCAATGTGTCTACCAAGGTACCGTCAAAATCAAATAATGCCGCTTGAATCATAGTTGTCTCCCTTTCTGATCATCTATCGTATTATTTTCTTCTCTATCATACCACAATCTTGCATTTTTTGCAACCGTCAGTGGAAAGAGAACGGGAATAAAATGGAAGATTTACAACATTCCAGGCGATCTTTCTTGTTAAATTAAACAAGAAACTTTACAGCTTTTGAGGAAATCGACGAAATTTTTATATCATTTTTTATTTATTGATTTCTTTTTCACAAAGTGATATAATAAAAGAAAAAAATATGAGGTGAGAATTGTGAGATGGAACAAACAACTTTTTGTGCTGATAGCATTGATTATGCTGATCGGCACACTGTCACCGGCGGTTTTGGCTCAAAGTCAAACCTATGCCTATGACACCTTGTTTGACTCCGGCCGAGCTCTGACGGTCAGCTACTTAGGCGGATCGATCACAGAGGGAGCGGGAGCAAAGGGCAGCGAGCGTTGGACAACCTTGCTGACCAAAGAATTTTTCAACGGTACCTATCAGGAACGGTACGGAACCGGAACAGCCACAGAGGTAAATGCCGGAATCGGGGGAACCCCTTCCAGCCTGGGTCTGTTTCGGCTGAGAAACGACGTTACCCAGCATGCTCCCGATATTGTATTTGTGGAGTTTGCGGTGAACGATGCGGGAGATGCCTCCAGTGAATCCGGCGCACTGCTGGTAAAGCAGAGAATGGAAGGAATTGTGCGGCAACTGCAAAAGCTTCCCAAGCAGCCGGTGGTGATTTTTATCTATACGGCCGCATGGAAGGAGGACACTCAGTTTGATCTGCCCCTCAACTGTGCGAAGGAGCATCAAAAGGTGGCGGATTATTACGGAATTCCTTCGATTAATTTGTGCGAATATGTAGCAGGGGGCGTTGATCTTGACGGCAATCCCATCGTATGGGATAAGAACGCAGAGGGAACCTGGACCGGGGATAACACCCATCCCAACGCTTTGGGCTATCGGAAGTATTATGAATATATCGCAAAGCAGCTGAGTGATCATCCCGAGCAGTATTTTAAAAAGATGACAGAGCGGGAGCTGCCGAAGTTCGGATATGAATATGGTTCTCCCGATCTGGTATCTGCTTCTGATACCTCAAGAGCCACCTATAGCAGTCAATGGCAGGCGGGGGGCAGCGATTGGCCCTTCCGTAGCACAACAAACAATGTGATGTATACCACCGAGGCCGGTGCAACAGCGCAGTTTAGCTTCCAGGGTCGTTCCATCGGTCTGTATGTTCTGCGGGGCGACCGGGGGAATTCCGCCAGCTATACCGTAACCAATGATGAGGGAACGGTAGTCAAGCAGGGCACAGTAAGCAACCATTACAGGCATGCCTCGTCCTATAACGCTTCTGCCCCCAAGGGGACAACCATGGCCTGTTCCACTTTGCTGCTGAACGGCCTGCCCTTTGACGATTACACCCTGACGCTCACCACCAATGCTATTACAACGGATCAAAACGGTTATACAAAGGATTTGTTTGCAATTGGTTATTTCATGGTGGACGAGACGGCACCGGAAGTGGAAGCTCCTGCCTATGTGGAGCCCTCTCTTTCGATTGAAAAAACAGATACCTCTCTGAGCCGGGCGGATAAAGACAATCCGGAAACGGCTTATGTTCAGGTGGAATATACGGATTCTTTGGGAACAACTGTGCTCAACAGTGACACGGTACATACCCAGGGAGTTACCTTTGAAAGCTCCGACCCCAGCGTGATTTCGATTGATCAGCAGGGCTTGATGACGCCGATTCAAGAGGGAACCTCTTTTGTCAGCGTATCCTATGACGGGGTTGTTTCTCAAAAGCTGATGGTGATTGTATACAGTGAGATTTCCTCCTCTGTAAACAAAACCTGGGACAGTGATACCCTGGGCACAAACAGCACCGTCCTTTCATCGGTACATGACAATACGCTGAAATTCCAAAATACCTATGAAATTAAGACCGGCGGTCACGAAAGCGCAACACAGGGGCAGTCGGTGCATTACTTTACTCTTGACAAGTCCACCATGGGTGTGGACGATTATGCTAAGGGCTTGGGAGACACCTGGAAAAGCTCTACCAACTATGTGCATCAGCAGCTGACTAGAGAGGCCGGCGCATCCGACCAGGCTTCTGTGATGGAAATGTGGTTTTATGACAACGGCGGAACCTCCGACATGCACTTCTGGCTGTCCAACATTACGGTTGCCGGCGTAAGCGATGCCGCAACCTTAGGAAAGTCACAGGATTTGCGGCATACGTTTAAAGCAGATCCCAATTATTATACAATGGCTCGGAATTCCACCTGCGGTTCCTGGGCTTCTAAGGAAGCTTATTATGAAGCCGCTGCGGCGCAAAAGGCAACGATTGCCGCCAATCCCAATGCCGGCATTACAATGGCTTGGGCACCTACCATGACCCTTTATAACAACAAGGCGCCGAGAAGCAAGGGATGGCATCAGTTTGTCTGGGATGCCTCTCGGGATTATATTACCCGGGTGTATGTAGACGGAATTATGATCGGAGAGATTGATACAAGTGAGCTGGGCATTGATTTCGTTGCTCATCAGGTGCCCGCTGTTCGGTTTGACCGTTATTACACCAGAGGAACCAACCCCACAAATCAGGAAATGACCATTGATAACATTACTTTGTATGCTACCAAATCCACCGGTGTGAACATTTCCGGTCTGGCGGTGCACCATAATCAAACCGCCTTTACAGTGGGAGAAACCGGAAAACTGACCGCCAAGGGTGTTTTGGCTGACGGATCCCTGACGGAGCTTCCCGCAGACCAGGCAAGCTTTTCTACCATGGACGATACTGTTCTCGCCCTGGACAAGGACGGAACATTGACTGCTGTGGGTGTGGGCATTGCGAAGGTAACGGTTAAATCCGGAGAGTATTCTGCAACCCTGTCTGTGGTGGTGTCTCAGTCTCAGGCAGTCACCAAAGCCTCGTTTGACGATATGGGCTCAGCCGCAATCGCTGACTGCAGCTCTGCTCAGAATTCAACAAGAAAGGTTTCCAATTCCTATGAGTATACCTCTGAAAATACCAGAACAGGAACAGGACTTTCTCTCCACTTTAAGAATATCTGCATCGACCAAATGGGGAACGATACCTTCAAGACCTATTTGAGTGACGCATTGGCGGCGGGAACCGATACAACCGATTATGTGAATTACACCATTCCGGGGATGAACTCAGGCAATGCTGCAGGAAGAGGTCTGGCGGAAATTTGGTTTTATGATACCAAGGAAGTGACCTCCAGACAGCAATTCTGGATCAACGGCTACAGAACGGAACTGAGCGGTGCCGTCGGCTGCGATACAATGCGGTTTGCCGTGACCTTTGGCGCGGAAACCTACGGCGGCTTTGACGGGCACACTGCGGAGGGTTATCCCTCCTTTACTAAGTACAGCGTGCCCAGAACAAAGGGCTGGCATCAGCTGTTGATTGATTATTCTCAGGAAAATACTTATTCCTATTATATTGACGGCCAGCTGCTGGCAACCAGAACGGCAGAGGGTTGGAACGGCGGAATAAGCAGCGTTCGGGTGGATCGGTTTGTCAAGGCCAAGGATATGACAGCGCTGACGGATACCCTGCCTCTGCAGATGTATGTGGATGACTGTGCGATCTATGATATGACCTGGGACAGTGCACCTGTTTTAGCGGAAACGGAAATTTCCGATTTGGATATAACCCAGACGGTGACCTACTATGATCAAAGCACCTCAGGACAGATTCGAGCAAAGGCCGTGCAGGTAAACGGCGGGAAATTTGATGTGACCGGAGACAGTGCCCTTTCCTACAGCGTGTCAGATCCCACAGTGCTGACAGTTGGAGAGGACGGTACCATCCAGCCTCTTAAGATTGGATACGCTTTGGTAACCGTGACTGCGAAGGGAGCCAACAATACTGCTGCTTCCAAGAAATTGCTGATCACTGTAGGCAGCAGCAGCCAGACTGTTTTGGTAGACGCCAATAACAATACTCCCTTAAATGCACAAAAAGCCTCCTATGAATATTCTACAGATGTTTACCGGGCAGGCAAGCATTCCTACCACATGCTGACCGATCACATCTGGAGCGATGTGCCCAAGTATAAAAATAATGATCAATATTTTTCCTTTGTGTTCAGCGGCTGGCTGTACGATGAAGGCGTGGGCAGCAGCAGTATTCCCCGGTTTGTTGTGATCAGCGCCAATCCGGACGGAAAGAACAACATGAATTTAAGCTTTGGCATTCAAAATACCGGGGATGCCTATTATCAGCTGAATAACAATGCAGCCAGCAGAGCAACCTGGGCACCCGGTGCCTTGGCGGGCAATTTAGGAGCCACAGGCCAATATACTGGAAATACTTTTAGCGGCCAGCTGAACGGTGTTTCCGTGGCCGCAACTCAAAGCTTTACCAATCCTCAGACAGGAACGGTCACAACTTACACCGGATCTACCTCCGGGGTTGCAGAGCGTAGCCGGGGATGGCATCAGTTTGCGATAGTGTGTGACGGCGGCGGAACAGATTCCTCCAATCTTTCCACCCCCAACGGAAAGCTGGAATTTTACATTGACGGCGAGCTGGTTATGACCGATCGGTATGTTCCTACCTATGCTCATGGGTTCTGGGTGGAAAAGACGGGCTATATTAGTGATTATCAGGTAACCCATTACGCAGTGGAGCGGCAAGCGCCGGTGGCTTCTCATGTGACATTGGGAACAGAAGGCAACGTGATCAGCCAGAAAGCTTATACTGTATCAGCAGATGTGACTGATCCTAACGGATACAATCAGGAAGCGGTAACCTCCTACGGTTGGGAGATTTCCGATAACGGAGCAGACGGCTGGACAGAGGCTTCTTCAGAGGCTACTTATACCCCGGCGGAAGCAGGAAAATATGTAAGAGCCTTTGCGCAGCCTACCGGCAGTATCGACGGCTTAACAGGAGAAAAGGCCTATTCTGAGGTGAAGCAGATCGGTGTGGAAAATCCCAAGCTGACCTTTACCCTTACGGGCTCCGGAACGGTGCAGGACAACGACGGAATCAGTTACGGTACAGGGGAGGATATGACGGCTGCAAACGGAGATACTATTACGCTGAAGCTGGTTCCCGAAATCGGTTATCAGGTTTCCTCCGTGAAAGCGGGAGATAAGGAACTGGTGGTCAATAATCAAAATGAGATCGTACTGGAAAATATCAATTTGGATACAGCGTTGACAATTGTGTTTGCAGAAAGACAGAAGGAAAAACCTGCTGCCTCCTCCAGCGATCAGGTGATGACCCAGAAGGACTACCGACCCGATGAGGGTGCACAGCCTGTATTTTCAGCAATCCTGTATTCCAAGATTCAGCCCGGCTATGGCTATGATGTGCTGGAGGCCGGTGTGAAGCTGGTGAAGGACGATCAATCTCTCCTTCTGCCCATTTTGGGAACCTGGTCGGATACCTATCAATACGGTATTCGGGTGTTTGGAGAAGGACTGACGGAAGGCAGCTACCAGATGATTCCTTACGTTAAGGTTAAGAGCAGCGACAGTGTGGACGATTCGGAAGAATATGTTTACGGCAGTGCTGAGGGCTTTGTAAAGGAAGCAGAATAATAAAAGAAAGTGTGCGTCCCGGTCGGGAAAGGATTTCCGGCCGGGGCGCATTTTTGATTGCAGCGTGCTCTGTTGATCAGGAGAAGGGTGGGAAAGGTTTTTATTGAAAAAGAAGAAAAGATGTGATATAATCATAAAGAAATCTGTTTAGGAGAGATGAATTATGAGCAAGCTCAGTTGGAACGGCCTGCAATCGGAACGGGTCTTTTTTTGGTTTTGTCAGCTGTGCGCCATTCCTCACGGTTCCGGAAATACAAAGCAAATCAGTGATTTTTGCGTGAATTTTGCTGCGGAGCGGGGCTTGGAATGGGAGCAGGATTCATGGAATAACGTGATGATTGTCAAGGAAGCATCGGCAGGGTACGAAACCGCTCCTGCGATGCTGCTTCAGGGGCATTTGGATATGGTATGTGAAAAAGAGAAAGGGAGCAGCTTTGATTTTACCAAGGATCCGCTGGAATTGGTAAGAGACGGAGACGATTTGTTTGCCAAGGGAACCACTCTCGGAGGGGATGACGGGATTGCCGTTGCAGTGATTTTAGCACTGCTGGAATCGAATACCGTTGCCCATCCCCGGCTGGAGGCTGTGTTTACAACGGATGAGGAGACGGGGATGACAGGAGCCCAAAATATTGATCTTTCCCGCCTCACCGCAACCCGAATGATCAATCTTGATTCTGAGCAGGAGGGCGTTTTTACAGTGGGCTGCGCAGGAGGCGGACATGTGAATTGGCATTTGCCTGGGGAGTGGAAACAGGAAACTGGGGAGCTGGCAGTGTTTGAAATTTCCGGATTAACGGGAGGTCATTCCGGAATGGAAATTGGTCGGGAGGGTGCAAGCGCCGTTTCGCTGCTTGGAAAGCTGCTGTTTGCTCTGGGGCAGAACTTTTCTTTTCGGATTCTGTCCGTCAGCGGTGGAACCCAGAGCAACGCAATCCCGATCTTTGCCCAGACTCAATTGCTGTTTTTGCAGCCTGAGAAAGAGGAGATACAACGGGTTCTGGCTCAACTCAAGCAGGATTGGCTTTGTTCCTACGGGGCAACGGATCCTCAGCTGGATCTCACTATGATGTGGGAAGGCAGGCGGGAGGAGATGTGTTTGACCAAGGACTGCGGAGAGCGGCTGATCTTTTTGCTGTATCATTATCCATACGGTGTGATATCCCGGGATACCGCTCTTGGGGGTATGGTAAAAACCTCTTTGAATTTGGGAATTTTACGGACGGAACAGGAAAAAATTGAGGGCGTTTTTTGTGTCAGGAGCAATGTGGAAGCGGAGAAAAAGGATTTGGTGAATCACCTGATTTCTATGACGGAATATTTGGGCGGCACTGTGGAACGGGAAGGGGATTATCCCGCCTGGGAGCGGCAGAAAGAGTCAAGGCTCCAGGAACTGATGACAAAGGCTTACCGTGACATAAGTGGTAAGGAGCCAGTGATCGAAACCATCCATGCGGGCTTGGAATGCGGCTATTTTGTCGATAAAATTCCGGGGCTGGATTGCGTTTCCGTTGGGCCGAACATTTTTGAAATTCATACGATTCGGGAAAGATTGTCCGTTTCCTCGGTGGAACGGCTTTGGATTTTTTTGCTTGAGGTTTTGAAAAGGGGATTTTAGATGAAGGAACAAAGGAAAACAAGTTTGGCGATGGCGGGGGCGCTTTCTGCCAATGTGATTTTCGGATTTAGTTTTTTGTTTACAAAATTGGCACTGCAGTGTGGCACGCCCATCCAGTTGCTGGCATATCGGTTTACCTTTGCGTTTTTGCTGATGAACGTGATTGCGCTGGCAACGCAAAGAAAGCCCGCTTTAAAGGGAAAGCCGTTGGGTTCGTTGTTGCTGATGGGGCTGTGTCAACCGCTGATTTATTTTGTTTGTGAAAATTACGGAATGCTTTATACCAACACCACCTTTGCAGGGGTTTTGATTGCACTTGTCCCCATTGCAGCCATGGGGCTGGGGGTGTTGTTTCTTGGGGAAAAAACCAGCTGGAGACAAGCCACCTGCTGCGTCATCTCAGTGGCGGGAGTGGTTTGGATGGCTATGAAAAACCGTTCTGAGGGAACGGTTCAGCTTGTGGGAATTTTGTTGTTGATAGGGGCGGTGCTGTCTGCTGCCGGATTTAATATTCTTTCCCGAAAGACCTCTGCCATTTTTTCTGCCTTTGAGCGGACTTATGTGATGTTTTTCTTAGCCATGGCGGCCTTTGATCTGTGGGCGATATTGGAATGCAGGGGAAATTTTGCGGAATTGTTTGCTCCTTTGAAGCACCAGAGCTTTTTGATTGCCGTATTGTATTTAGGCGGTGCATCGTCCGTGGGGGCATATTGGCTTTACAATTCAGCCACAACTTATCTTTCAGCCGCCCGAGCCAGCTCCTTTTCCAGCGTGATTACGGTTGTTACCTTGTTTGCAGGGGTTGTGTTTTTAAAGGAATCCTTTGATGTTTCCTCTTTAATTGCCTCCGTGATCATTTTGCTTGGGATTTGGGGGGTGCAAAAGGAGTGTACTTTATGAAATAAACAGACACGAATTTGAAAGGAGAAAGTTTTATGAATATAACCGTAATCTATCCAAACAAAAGAAAAACAAAATCAGTTACATTTGGAATCGCACATTTGGTGATTGACAAGCTTCTTTGCGGCGGTGAATTATACGAATTCTATCTGCCTCAGGATATGCCTCATGCATGTGTTGGCTGCTATGCCTGTTTCGGAGGTCATCCCGAAAAATGCGGTGGCTATGAATACACAAAAAAGATAATTGAAGCAATGGAAAAATCGGAGCTTGTTATTTTCTGCTCGCCATCATATGTTTATCATACTCCGGGACAGATTAAAACGCTTCTTGACCATTTCGGATATCGCTGGATTGTTCACAGTCCGGATTTATCCTTTATGAATAAGCAGGCACTCGTTGTTACAAGTGCTGCGGGCGGAGGTATGAAATCTACCGTGCAAGATATTAAGGACAGTATGAATTACTGGGGAGTAGGCAGAACACACTATATTACACAGGGCGTATGGGGATATGATTGGAATAATATGCCTGACCGCTTTATGAAAAAAATACATAAAAAGGTTGACAGAACAGTTAATAAAATCCGAAAGTCAATAGGCAATGTTACGCCGTCGTTCAAGGTAAAAGCTATATTTTATATTTATCGATTGTTTCATAAGGGCAGAAAAATGGCGGAGGTTGATGATAACTATTGGTATAAAAAAGGATATGTTAGCGGTAAACCGTGGAAAAATAAAAAGTAAGGATTTTTATGTTAAATGCCGGTTTATCCAAAGGCAGGAAACGGTTAGACAGGCTGATATAAAAAAAGCTTTTTTAACC
>JAXEOR010000040.1:0-10542 GCA_034117945.1 Clostridia bacterium
CAAGTGATTCCTTTATAAAATTCATATCATCACCTTATTTCCAGCATTGGTTTTCTACTAACCACGTTTTTTGAAAATCTTCTTCATATAATATCGCATTAAACACAGGCTCAAGGAAAGTCTGAATTTCTGTAATGACTATAGAAAATTCGAGGGTATCATCTTTGATGTTTTTCAAAAAATATTTCCATCTCTTTTGCATATCATCATCGTTGGCAAGTGTGACAATACGCTTGAAGCTATTTCTGTCATAGGGAGTACCACGCCGCTGCAAGGTTTCAAAGATAGCAGTTTGCAATTTTATACCATCAAAATCGAATGTCCTTGAAAGATAATAAATGTCGTAAAAATCTTTCATTCTACCTGTCAGTTCAAAGCGTTGCAGAATAGCATCGAATTTTTCTGCAATAGTGCTTTCAAGAGAGTAGGTTTTTATAATAGGAGATTCAAAGTCCGGAAGCTGCGTATTGATTTTACGCTGTTCTGCCTTTGGTACAATAACATCTCCCACACCTATATCGACATTAAATGGCACTCGAACATTCTTTATCTGTCCGATAATTTGTGTACTGATACCGTGATATTTTCTCTGCGGAGAAATTTCCTCAAAGCCTTTTGCCGTCATCTCAATGTAATCATTGCCGGTAGGTGTATCAATGATTTTGCAAATCAAATCTTTAACATTGTTTATTGAATTTGAATATCCACGAAGCAGAAAATCAACATCAATGGTAGCCCTGCTTTCAAAGTTTGTAAGAGTGTAGATAAACAAACCGCCTTTCAGTATCAGAAAATCATCATAGCCGGACTTTGATAGCTTTCTCAAAAATTCTTCCTGCATAAAAAGCTGTAGGCACTGCTGATAACTAATACCGGAAGCCTTTGCTTTATTTCTGAGCTTAGCAAGAACAGAAGCCGCTATATCTGCCATTACAACCACACTCCGATCAAATCTTTTACCCGTTTTTGAACTCGCAACTCTTTTGCATACTGCATAAGATTAGGTATGTTCTTTTTCGGGTCTTTTACATAGCTTTGTATTGCTTTATTAAAAATTTCCCTGTCCATTTTATTCATATTACGCAGTACATCACAAATGGTACGGTCGCGGTCATAAATACGAACATTTATAAAATCAATCTCTCCCTTTGTTTCACCAATGGTAAGCAACTCAGGCTCAATCCTATATGCCTTAACAAAAGGATATTCAATCTTGACCCGTTGTCGAAATGTATTTTTATTTATTGTAATATTCCATTCTGCCGGATTTCTGTCGCTATAACCATAATAGAACAAGGCAGTTTCCATACAAAGTATAGCATCGGGAAACAACTTGTTGATAATCACAACTTCGCTTCCGTCAAGAGCGTCAATCCAATGATAATATCCACGCTTGACTTTTTCTATCAGAGCATCGTTAATAAGCTGTTGAATATCTGCATAATATATTTTTTCTGCATTCAGTTCAGCAGCAGTCATTACATAGTCGTAACGGCGGAATATCTCTTTAAGTTTGTTTACATCTTTTATTGATGTCAACTATATCACCTCTATTAAATCATACATATTTTTTCAAACAATGGTGTGATTTAATATAATTATATCAGAAATTTCATAAAAAGTCAAGTTAAAGTCTTAATATTCAACATATGCTTAATAATTTTTCCTATATATAAAGAGAACATTACCAACATCATAAATTCGTGGTAATGTTCTGCAAAATTTTTTTCTTAGCTATTTACTTCTATGCAAAATTATGATATAATTATATAAAATGTTAGGGGAATTTATTGGTGAGAGTACCGATAGGGAACAAGAGTTTATGCAATATTTAGATTATTCATAAAAATCGGTATTGTTCTCCGCCATTTTCTAAATACACTTTTGTCTTTTGCAAAAGTGTATTTATTTTTAAATATTATCGGCATGAAGTATTCTAATTTGTTAATAATATTTTAATAAGTATGCTGATAACGGCATAAAATCAAGGAATTGAGTTATGAATTATTTATCTGTTACCGAAACGGCAAAAAAGTGAAGTATGTCAATACGCAGCGTGCGCAATTATTGTGCACAAGGCAGGATCCCCGGAACTTTTATGACAGGGAAAACTTGGAATATACCTGAAAATGCTCAAAAACCAGAAAGAATAAATAAAAAGAGCAATGAGCCGCAGAATCTTCTTGAACGATTAAGAGCAGAGAAAAAAGCTTCACTCAAAGGTGGAATTTATCACAAAATTCAAATAGAGCTTACTTACAATTCAAATCATATTGAGGGTAGCAAATTAACCCGCGACCAAACCAGATATAGTTTTGAAACGAATTCTATTGGCGTGGAAAATGAGACTTTGAATGTTGATGATATTATTAAACGGTAAATCATTTCAAGTGCATTGATACGATAATTGATCATGCGACCTATAAGCTCACAGAAAAATTGATAAAAGAATTACATTTTACTTTAAAGTCCGGCACGTCAGATTCAAGAAAAGATTGGTTTCATGTGGGAGAATATAAAAAACTTCCCAATGAAGTCGAAGGCAAGAAAACCGCAAGTCCCGAGACCGTGGCACAAGAAATAAAGGCACTCTTGAAAGAGTACAATCAAAAAAACGAGCATACTTTGGAGGAAATAATAGATTTTCATTATCGGTTTGAAATAATACACCCGTTCCAGGACGGCAACGGCAGATTTGGCAGACTGATCATGTTTAAGGAGTGCCTGAAAAATAATATTGTACCATTTATCATTGATGATGGCCTTAAAATGTTCTATGACATAGGATTGTCTGAATGGAACAATGAAAAAGGATATTTAACTGATACTTGCCTTGCGGCACAGGATAAGTTGAAAAAATATTCGGAATATTTTAAGGTGCCTTATGAAAATAAATAGGAAAGAGGGATTGTAATGAGAAAAGAAGCAAGTATTTAAAATTGGAAAAAGCTGTATAAAGTAGCCACCGAAATCAAAGAAATAAAGCCTTGGGAATATTTTTGGGATATGGACATTATTCATTTGGAGGACGAAGATACATATATCTCCATTCTTGGCCGCGGTAATGAAACATACGGCATTTCCATATATGAAGGCGAGATGGGATTTGACAAATTTAAATTATTGGTATCACAGGAAAAATTGAACCTCTCTCCGTATATGGGGATGTATCTTCAGGATAATTTAACTTGCTACTGGGGAAACCGTGAAGAATTATCGAAAAAGCAACGGGATATTATTAAAGATTTAGGATATAAGTACAGAGGTAAAAATCAATGGCTTTATTTCATGTCCTATAAAACCAATTATATGCCATATCATTTCGATGGCGATGAAGTAAAGAGAATGACAAAATATTTATCGGCATTAAAGAATGCTTTGGAATTATATATGAAAGAAAATCCGAAAATTGATTTTGAATGCGGAAATATGCTATGTTATTCCAATAAACAAAATAGAATCAGCAGCAAGAAAATATATTTTGATGATTTTGGGTTCAATGGAATACAGATGGCAGATAACAAGAAACTTGTAAAAGACCTAAAAAAACTCCCCAAAACTTTGGACACTTTAGAAATTGATATATTGCCTATGTTTACTGCAATTCATGACAAATCGTATGACAGGCCGATCAATCCTGCAATGTGTTTGATTGCAGACAAAAATCAGGAATGATTTTAGCTTCTGAACTATCTACTCCTCAAACAGGTGTTTTTGGAAATTTTGCCAATACATTTATTGCTGCCCTTTTCAGATATGGATTGCCGAGACGTATTGATATTTGTAACAGTATCACAGGTTCTTTATTAGAGGAATTGTGTGATATTTTAAAGATAGAATTGGGATACGAAGACAACTTACCCGCAATAAAAGAAGCTGAAGAAAGCCTTTTGAGGTTTATGGGCTAGCATTCAGATAATAATCAAACTAAATTGCGCATTTGCGTATATGGGGTTGGATATTGAGGGAGGTTATAACTTCTCCGCTATGTCAGAGCAGGCCTTGTATTGCTTGCTCTGTTTTTGTGCTAAAGAGTTTAACCGATGAAATTTATAAAAAAGAAGGGATTAGATGGAGATAGAAAAAATTCCAAACAATTTTGATCCGATGATTGATTTATTGCTGCCTTTGTGCTATAATGAATTTATGTGAAATGATTTTTGAACTCGAATGAGGCCGAAGGAGGGCTTGGATCCGGAGGGGGTTCAAAGCTGTCCGGATGCTATCTTTGCTGCGCACCTTATCTGCCTGCGGTAAGGAAAGGGCGTTTTTATCAATTTTGCGGGCGGAAAGGCAATGAAGCATTGTATGACAAAAATTGATTTATTTTCTGGCTTTTTGGGAGCGGGAAAAACAACCCTGATTAAAAAACTGATTCAGGAGGGGTACAAGGGAGAAAAGCTGGTTCTGATTGAAAACGAATTCGGAGAGATCGGCATTGACGGCGGCTTTTTGCAGGATGCCGGTATTACCGTAAATGAAATGAACTCCGGCTGCATTTGCTGCAGTTTGGTGGGGGATTTTGCCGCAGCCCTGGAGCAGGTGCTGGATCAGTATGAACCTGACCGGATTTTGATTGAACCCTCCGGCGTGGGAAAGCTGAGCGATGTGATCCGTGCGGTGAAGGGACTGGGAGAGGACAGGCTGGTTCTCAACAGCTGCTGCACGGTGGTGGATGCTAAAAAATGCAAAATGTACATGAAAAATTTCGGGGAGTTTTATAACGATCAGATTCAAAATGCCGGTGTTTTGGCTCTCAGCCATACGGACGGATTGTCAGAGGACAAGCTGAAGACGTGTGTAGAACTGCTGCGGGAACAAAACAGCCAGGCAGTGCTGATTACCACCCCTTGGGATCAGTTGACAGGAGAACAGCTGACTGCCGCCATGGAGCATACTTTGGAGCAGGAGATGGAGGAGCTGGCCTCGGATTGCCATCATGATCATCACCATCACCATGACCATGATCACGATGAGGAATGCGGCTGTCATGACCATCACCACGACCATGATCACGGAGAGGAATGCGATTGTCACGAACATCATCATGAGTATGACGAGGAGTGTGGCTGCCATGACCACCACCATGATCATGAGCACGGAGGGGGATGTGATTGCCATGACCACCATCACGGGCATCATCATGCGGACGAGGTGTTTACCAGCTGGGGCAAGGAAACGGTTCGCAGCTATTCTAAGCAGGAGCTGACAAAAGCATTGGAGGAGCTGGAGGAAACCCGGTTTGGAACGGTGCTCCGAGCCAAAGGAATTGTACCGGGAGAAAATGGGGAGTGGCTTCATTTTGACTATGTTCCCGGGGAAGCGGATGTTCGCACCGGAAGTCCGGGAGTAATAGGGCGGCTGTGCGTGATCGGCGCTAACCTGAATGAACAGGCGCTGGAGGAGTTATTTCATATTAAATAGAAGAAAAGAGTGATGCGGTATGGAGCTTCCGGTATATGTATTTACCGGCTTTTTAGAGGCGGGAAAAACCAAAAGTGCCCGGGAGACTTTAGCAGATAAGCGGTTTAATTCCGGAGAAAATACTCTTCTTTTGCTGTGCGAAGAAGGAGAAGAGGAGTATGATGTAGAATTTCCGGATACAACGGTTACCATCGTCTCGGTGGAGGAGGAAGAACAGCTGACGATCGCCTTTCTGTCTGAGCAGGCTAAAAAATGCAGTGCCGACCGGGTGGTGGTGGAATATAACGGCATGTGGATGCTGGAATCCTTATACAAGGCTTTGCCCAAGGGCTGGTTTGTTTATCAGGAACTGATGTTTGCCGATGCGGGAAGCTTTCTTTCTTACAATGCCAACATGCGGGCTCTGGTGGTGGACAAGCTGCAGGGCTGTGAGCTGGTGGTGTTTAACCGAGTGACGGAAGGGACGGACAAAATGGCTCTTCATAAGGTTGTGCGGGGCGTTTCCCGCCGGGCGGCCATTTCCTATGAATTGGAGGACGGAACGCTGGAATACGACGAGATAGAAGATCCCCTTCCTTTCGACATTAACGCACCTGTGATTGAGATTCAGGATCGGGATTATGCCTGGTGGTACCGGGATTTTTCGGAGGAAATGAAAAAATACATTGGCAAGAAAATCCGCTTTAAGGGGATTGTGGCAAAGGACAGTACTATGCCGGAGGGTGTGATTGTGATCGGCCGGCATATTATGACCTGCTGTGCAGAGGATATTGCTTATCGGGGCATCGTATGTAAGTACACTGCTCCCCTTGTCCTGAAAACACGGGATTGGGTGATTGCAGAAGGGGAGATCCGGTATGAATATCATAAGCTGTACCGGGGGAAGGGGCCGGTGCTGTACGCTTCGGAAATGCTCCGTGCTCAGGAGCCCGAGCAGCCGGTTGCCACCTTTGAATAATTGATATCAATAAATAAGGGAGTTGACGAAATGCTGGATATTAAAATGGTTCGTGAAAATCCGGAGGCAGTAAAGGAGAATATCAGAAAAAAGTTTCAGGACAGTAAGCTGCCCTTGGTGGATGAGGTGATCGCTATTGACGCCCAGCTGCGGGAGACTATGTCAGAGGCGAACGCCCTGCGTGCTGACAGAAATAAAATTTCAAAGCAGATCGGCGCATTGATGGGGCAGGGCAAACGGGAAGAAGCGGAAGAGGTCAAAAAGCAGGTGGCGGATTTTTCCGACCGGCTTGCGGCCTTGGAGCAAAAGGAAACCGAGCTGGGAGAGGAATTGAAAAAAAGAATGATGGTGATTCCGAATATCATCGATTCCACTGTGCCCATCGGAAAAGATGACAGCGAAAATGTGGAGCTGGAGCGGTTTGGGGAGCCGGTTGTCCCGGATTTTGAGGTTCCTTACCACACGGAAATCATGGAAAGGCTGGACGGCATTGATTTGGACGCAGCCAGAAAGGTTGCGGGCAACGGGTTTTATTATTTGATGGGGGATATTGCTCGCCTCCATTCTGCGGTGCTTTCCTATGCCCGGGATTTTATGATTGACAGAGGGTTTACCTATTGCGTTCCTCCTTTTATGATTCGCAGCAACGTGGTAACGGGCGTGATGAGCTTTGCGGAAATGGACGCTATGATGTATAAAATCGAGGGAGAGGATCTCTATCTGATCGGTACCTCGGAGCATTCTATGATCGGAAAATACATTGATACCATTGTTACGGAGGAAACCCTTCCTCATACCCTGACCAGCTATTCTCCCTGTTTCCGGAAGGAAAAGGGTGCTCACGGTTTGGAGGAGCGTGGGGTATATCGGATTCATCAGTTTGAAAAGCAGGAAATGATCGTGATTTGCAAGCCGGAGGAAAGCATGGATTGGTTCCATAAGCTTTGGAGAAATACGGTTGACCTGTTCCGGTCTATGGATATTCCCGTTCGCACCATTGAATGCTGTTCCGGCGATCTGGCGGATTTGAAGGTGAAGTCTTATGACGTGGAGGCTTGGTCACCCCGGCAGAAAAAGTATTTTGAGGTTGGCAGCTGCTCCAATTTGGGAGACGCTCAGGCTAGACGGCTGAAAATCAGAGTGCACGGCGAGGGCGGCAAAAAATATTTTGCTCATACGCTGAACAATACCGTAGCGGCTCCTCCCAGAATGCTGATTGCCTTTTTGGAAAATAATCTGCAGCAGGACGGATCGGTGAGAATTCCCGAGGTGCTGCGGCCTTACATGGGCGGAAAGGCATTGATTTCTCCCAAAGAAAAATAAAGAATGAGGAAAAAAAGGGGGGTTTTCCTCCCTTTTTACTTTTGCAAATCCTGCTCCTTGTGTAAATTTTTTTGAAAAAAAGATTGACAAATGAAGCGGCCTATGGTAAAATATTAATTGTTCGTTGTGAAGGCGAGCGGCTGAGTGTTTGAGTGGATGAACGGCAATATCCAGCAAAAAATTTTAAAATGATGAAAAAATAGTTGACAAGCATGGGAAACTATGATATAATAAGCTTCGTCGTTAAAAATGTGCTGGTGTAGCTCAATTGGCAGAGCAGCTGATTTGTAATCAGCAGGTTGCGGGTTCAAGTCCCATCACCAGCTCCATGATACGGAGGGGTTCCCGAGTGGCCAAAGGGGGCAGACTGTAAATCTGTTGTCAGTGACTTCGATGGTTCGAATCCATCTCCCTCCACCAACAGAAGCTGCAGTGATTTACTGTAGCTTTTCCTTTTATTATTATCTTTTTTCAGGAGGAGTGTGTGTCCTTGAAAAAGTTTTTGATTACATTTTTGGTAACCACCGTCATGTTATCCGGGCTGTCTGCCTTGGTGCTGTATCTTTCCTTTTCTAATACGGCCATTCCCGGAGTCGGCCCTTCCAAGGTGAATTTGTCCGGCAGAACGAATATTTTGGTGATGGGAACGGATCCGAACGGTCAGAATTCGGACAGTATGATGTTTGTCAGCATTGGTCACGATGAAAACACAGTGGATATTATGACAATTCCTCGGGATACCCGGATCCTGATGGACGGCTATTACTGCAAAATCAACGCCGCCCATGCAGTGGGCGGAGAAGAAAAGGCGGTAGAGGTTGTGGAGGAGCTGCTGGGAACGGAGATTCCTTATTATGTTTCCTTTAATACCTCTGTGTTCCGGGAAATTATTGACGCAGTAGGCGGCGTGTATTTTGATGTTCCGGAGCGGATGCAATATAATGACCCTTATCAGGATCTGTATATAGATCTGTACCCCGGCTATCAGCTGCTGGATGGGGACCATGCAGAACAGCTGGTTCGGTATCGGCAGTACACCTTTGGGGACATGGATCGGACGTCGGTGCAGCGGGATTTTGTCAAGGCCTTGGTGGAACAAAAGTTGAATATGTCTTTGCTCACAAAGATCAATGATTTATATGAGGTTTTTTCTGAAAAGGTGATCACCAATATGCCTCTTTCCGATATGGTGAAGCTTGCCTCCAGTGTGAGATCTTTGAATATGGATTATTTCAGAACCCATGTGCTGCCCTGCGAATTGGCGGATATTGACGGGGTTTCTTATGTACTGACAGTGCAGGATCAGCTGGATCAGATGATGGTGGATTACTTCGGAGAGAACATTCCCGGCGTGATCAAAACGCCGGAGGAGCAGCTGGGACAGGAGGTTCAGGGAAACGGTATCATTACCGACAATGAGGGTTCCTACGGAGGGGACGAAGATTACGACGGAGGATACTACGAGGATACCGGATATTATGAAGATACCGGGTATTACGAGGATACCGGAGCTTATGATGACGGTGGATATTACGATGAAGACGGCGTTTATTATGAGGATACTGGGTATTATGAAGAATAGGATCATGCAGGTGAACCAACGCCCGTAAATCAATCAAACCAGAGGGCTGCTCGCAATGCGAAGCAGCCTTTTTCCATAGGAGGAACCATCATGTATCACTGGCAGGAGTTGTATGACCGCTGTATGGCCTGTGAAAATTGCGATTTGAGCAGGACAAGGCATTCGGTGGTGTTTGGCGAAGGGAATCTGCATGCCGGGCTGATGTTTATCGGAGAGGGTCCGGGAGCCGACGAGGATCGGACCGGGCGGCCCTTTGTGGGTCGTGCCGGTCAGCTGCTGGAAAAAGGACTGAAGGCCTTGGGGGTGGATCGGGAGGAAGTGTATATCGCCAATATTGTAAAATGCCGCCCACCCAATAACCGTGTGCCCGAGGAGGCGGAGGCGGAGGCCTGTATCGGCTGGCTTCGCAATCAAGTGGCACTGATTCGGCCGAAGGTGATTGTGTGCCTGGGGGCTACCTCTTTAAAATGGGTGGTTTCCAAGGATGCCAAGATCACCAGAATCCGTGGAGAATGGGTGGAGAAAAAGGGCGTTTGGATTATGCCTACCTATCATCCTGCCGCTCTTTTGCGGGACGAATCCAAAAAAATGCCCTTTTGGCACGATTTAAAGCAAGCGGTAAAAAAATATAAGGAGTTTACAGATGAACAGCAGATTGGATGAGTTTTATCAGGAATATTGCCGTGTGTTTCAAGGAGAACAGCTGGTAATGGGAGACGGTAAGCCTTCCGCCCGCCTGTTGTTGATCGGGGAAGCCCCGGGCAAGGACGAGGTTCGGCTGGGAAAGCCCTTTGTGGGGGCGGCCGGAAAACAGCTGACCGCTTTTTTGGAGGGAGCCGGCTTGGAGCGGGAGCAGGTTTATATCACAAATGCCATCAAATATCGGCTGTACCGGGAAAACCCAAAAACAGGCCGTTTGGTCAATCGACCGGCAAAAAGTGAAGAAATTTCCAAAAATCGCGTATATTTGTATCAGGAAATAGACATCCTAACTCCGGAATGGATTGTAACCTTAGGAAATGTGCCTTTAAAGGCACTTTGTCCCGACGCACCTCCTATTTCTCAGGTTCACGGCCGGGAAAGACCGGTGGAAATACTGGGGAAAGAGTATCGCCATTTTCCTCTTTTTCACCCCGCCAGCGTGATTTATCGCAGGCAATTGGCGGAGGAATATCAAAAAGATATGGATTTTTTAAAAAAACTCTTGACAAAAGGGGACGGGATGTGTTAAGATAGTAAAGCACCTTTCGGAGAG
>JAXEOR010000041.1:0-4747 GCA_034117945.1 Clostridia bacterium
TCATTTTTAATTTTGATTTTTTTGCCACAAATAAACCTCCGTTTTCTTTCAAATATTTAGCGCAAAGCGCTGGGTTAAGCCTCCGGCAAAATCAATTTTTCCACTCCTTTGCACCGGGCAGCAAAGCCCAGTTTGACTGTCCCGTTTGGAAAAGGAGAGAAAAATGAACATAAAAAATTGTAATTGCTCCGAACATTACAATTTTAATTTAAAGTTTACATTCAAACGAAATGCACCGAAAGGAAAGCACAATAAGAAACGCTCCCTTAAACAGCACAAAGGGAGCTTGGAAATGCATTGTGTAACAACTGGTGCTATGATTTCCGTTCCCGACGGGCAGAAAATTTTCATCAAATATGATAAAAACAACCGCCTGCCGACGCATCGTTTTTATTTATTATATCAAAACGCGCCGATTTTGTCAATCCCTTTTTATAAATTTCTCTTTATTTAGTGTTCCGTTCATTGGAAAATTTATACCCCGAAAAAGTATTTTGGAAAATTACGAAAAAATGCTTGCAATTTACAAACAGATGTGCTATAATAAGAAAAGCAGTAAAAAGCGAAGATGATCTTTATAGGAGGGTGTGGTAACTATGGGTCTTGCATTAAATATTATTTATTTGATTATATGCATTGCATTGATTGGAATCGTATTGATGCAGTCCGGCAAGCAGGCTGGGTTATCCGGCAGCATTGCGGGCGGTGCAGAAACATTTTTCGGTAAGACAAAAGCAAGAACAATGGACGCTATGCTGGGCAGACTGACCACTGTGTGCGCTGTTCTGTTTATGGTTCTGGCGATTGTGCTTCATTTTGTTTTGTAGTATGATACTTTGAAATGCCACGCATAATAACTGCGTGGCATTTTTTTATCAAAAGGAATTTGGCCAAAAGGGTTGGTCCGTGAGATGGAAATCGGATAAAGGAGAATTATGACAAGAAAAGAAAAGGTATTAGGCGTATTACAACAAAAGGAATATGTTCCCCTGCAGCTGGAGGAGATGGCGGCGGTGATGGACGTTCCCAAAGAGGATCTTCATCAGCTGGAGGCTATCCTTCAGGAGCTGATAGAGGAAGGAGAGGTGGTGCAGACCAAGAAAAAACGGTTTGCCGCCGCCCAAAGCCTGGGATATATCCGAGGCAGCTTTCAGGGGCATGAGCGGGGCTTTGGGTTCGTTCTGGCGGAGCCCTCTGACCTGTTCATTCCGGCAGAAGCCGTCTGCGGCGCTCTTCACGGCGATTTGGTGCTGGCGAAAATCACCAAAAGTGATAAAGCAGGAAAACGGCGGGAGGGTGAAATCGTCCGGATTTTGGAGCGAATGAACCACGCAGTGATCGGCTCCTTTGAGCAATCAAAAAATCACGGATTTGTGATACCGGATGACAAACGAATTTCCAAGGATATTTATGTGCCGAAATCTGAGTGGAACGGAGCCAAAAACGGCCAGAAAGTGGTTGCGGAAATTACGCAGCAGCCTGACGCCAGGCGGAATCCGGAAGGAAAAATTGTAGAAATATTAGGCAATCCGGCAGAAAACGATACTGAGATTCGATCCGTTCTCCGGCGGTTTGGCATTCAGGATGTGTTTCCGGAGGAGGTATTGGAGGAAGCGGCTGACCAAAAGGATCATGTTACCGAGGAGGAATTAAAGGGCAGAAAGGATTTTCGGAATCGCTTGGTGATCACCATCGACGGGGATGACGCCAAGGATTTTGACGATGCCATTTCTCTGGAGAAACTGGAGAACGGCAATTATCTGCTGGGGGTTCATATTGCAGATGTGAGTCATTATGTTCCGGCGGGAAGTCAGCTTGACAAAGAGGCATACCGTCGGGGAACCAGCGTATATTTGGTTGATCGGGTGGTGCCTATGCTGCCGGAGGCTCTGTCCAACGGCATTTGCAGCCTGCGGCCGGATGTGGATCGGCTGACCATGTCTCTGGAAATGGAGGTGGATTCTAAGGGAAAGGTAAAAAAATATGAAATTTCTCCCGGCGTGATCCATTCCAGCTATCGGATGACCTATCACAATGTAACCAGAACGCTGGAGGATTCTGACTATCACGAATATGATCAGCTGAGGGAGCATTTTCTGCTGATGCAGGAGCTGGCAGAGATCCTTCGGAAAAAAAGAGAGGCTCGGGGCAGCCTGGATTTTGATTTCCCGGAAGCAAAAATTATTCTAGATCAGAAGGGAAAACCGGTTTCCATAGAGAAATATGAAATTACCATCTCCAATCATATCATTGAAGAATTTATGCTGCTGGCAAACGAAACAGTCGCAGAGCATGTTTTCTGGCTGGGTGTTCCGCTGATGTACCGGGTGCATGAAAAGCCTTCTGCCGAAAAGATGGAAACCTTTTCAAAGCTTGCTTATCATTTTGGATATGCGCTGAAAAAAACGGCAGAGCCCCACCCCAGAGCACTGCAGGAGATTTTGAAGGAATGCCGGGGAAAGCCGGAGGAACGGATTTTGTCTACCATGCTGCTTCGTTCCATGATGAAGGCAGAATACAAGGGAGAAAACCTGGGGCATTTCGGCCTGGCGGCAAAATTTTATTGTCACTTCACCTCCCCCATTCGGAGATATCCTGATCTGACGGTTCACCGGATCTTAAAGGAGCTTTGCAAAGGTGAAATGAGTGACCGGCGCAAACAATACTGGCAGAGGCTGATTGCGGAAGCCTCTGCCCAATGCAGCAGCACAGAACGGGCAGCAGAAGAAGCCGAGCGGGATGTTGACGATATGAAAAAGGCGGAGTATATGCAGCAGTTTATCGGGGAACGCTTTACAGGCGTTATTTCCGGTATCACCTCCTTCGGCATCTTTGTGGAGCTGGAAAACACGGTAGAGGGAATGGTGCGGCTGGTGTCTTTGGAGGGAGACGAATATCGTTACGAGGAAGAAAAGCTGATGCTGGTCGGGCAGCGCACCGGCCGCTGCTACCGGATCGGAGATACGGTAAATGTCCGGCTGGTTGACGCAAAGCCGGCTCTGAGGCAAATTGATTTTATCATAGAGGAAGAGGAACAGTATGAACGGAAAACTATTGCTGCAAAACAAAAAAGCCAGACACGATTACTTCATCATAGAAACCATGGAGGCCGGCATCGAGCTGTGCGGCACAGAGGTAAAGTCTCTTCGAGCCGCCCGCGCCAATCTTAAGGATTCCTATGTGGAAATCAAGGATGGCGAAGCTTTTTTGCTGGGGATGCATATCAGCCCCTATGAGCAGGGAAATATTTTCAACCGGGATCCCATGCGCCCCCGGCGGCTGCTGCTACACAAACGGGAAATCAACAAGCTGTTTGGCCTGATCAAGCAGGAGGGCTATACCTTAGTTCCTCTCTGCCTGTACTTCAGCGGCTCTCATATTAAAATGGAGCTGGCGGTGGCGAAGGGGAAAAAACTGTATGACAAACGAGACACGCAGGCCAAACAGGATGCCAAGCGTCAAATGGAACGAGCGCTAAAAAATAGGTAAAAAAGGAAAAAAATAATGCTTGTGATTATTGAAAATTTATGATATAATAGGAAAGTGCAACACTACCGTGGGGGCGTAAGGGCTTCGACGGGGATAGTGAAGCGTGGTAAGCGGGTAGTGGTCCGGAGCCACTTTAAAATCCGGAACTTTTAAAATTAAACGCTAACAAAAATTTAGCAGTAGCAGCGTAATGCTGCTCTCCGCCTCATAATAGGCGGACGTTCCGCCCTTGAGTACCGCGGCTTGGGATGGAATGTCATGAAGCGGTCCACGTGACCGGGGTAAGCTTTGCCCCCGGCATGAACAATGAAGCTACTGATCCGAAAAGTGCGCAGAACCACTTTTCGGTGAGGGAATGTTGATGTTCTGCTGCACCCGGAGAAAGCTGCGTGGAATTATTTTCGGACAGGGGTTCAACTCCCCTCGCCTCCACCATAGCATAACCCTAACTTTGATAAAAAGTTGGGGTTATTGATTTTTGGCTTTAAATAAGGCTTTTCAGTACTTTTATAACAACAAGCGATCCGTTTCGATTTATTTATGAAGCGTTTTTTCGTGTTTTTAGGTGTTTTTTGAAAAGTAATAGGGTTCAGATAGCTTAAATGGAGTTCACATGATGCAAAAAGGGTTCATATAGTCATATAATTTCTCAAAAACCTTTATTTTTCAATGTTTATATGATATAATTATTACAATTAGTTGATATTGTGTGATGGTAGGAGTAAATATGGAATTACTAAGACTATATTTTCAAATGGCATCAAAAATTAATATTGAATTCAAAACTTTAATGAAATCCGGAAATTACGAGAGTATAGTTTGCGATTTAATGAATATGTCAAATACTATATTTCCAAGCCATTACATACATATAAAACCTCAATTTCAGTCATCTGGGGAATGTGATTTTATTGATACTGTTAGTGGAGAAAAATTTGATGTTAAATTCCCTATCAGTAAAAAACAAGGAAAAATGATTGGAAGTAGAAACGGGGATGTAAATTTTCTTACTAAATCAATCTACTCCGAAGCATTGGAATTTCAAAAATGTTTTTCTCCAACTCAACAGTTGAAAGTCCATGAACTGCAATTATACAAAAAGATTAAATCACACATTGAAAAATCAACGGATGATGAGAACATAATATTTTTCATTCCATTTCCAATAGTCTATGATTTTGAATGGTTTCCACTTGTTGGATGTTCGGATATTCTAAAAAAGATATTTAAAGAGTTGGAATCTTCAGAAGTGATAGTC
>JAXEOR010000042.1:0-9783 GCA_034117945.1 Clostridia bacterium
GTACCTTGAAAACTGAACAATGCAAACCGAAAGATGATATTGAGGAAAGAAATAAAGAACAGTTAAGGGTAACTGGAGAGTATTTCGAGATCTGATTCAATCACAGAAGAAGTGCCAATCTCTCAAACAGGGAGGCTAGCGGAATGCTTAGACGACCGGCCGTGAGAGAGTGGAGGCATGACACAGAGGTGTCAATGTCATAACAACAGGCACAAATAGGTCAAGCGAAGAAGAGCGCAGGGTGAATGCCTTGGCATCAGGAGCCGAAGAAGGACGTGATAAGCTGCGAAAAGCTGCGGGGAGGAGCAAATATCCCTTGATCCGCAGATGTCCGAATGGGGAAACCCGGCTGTGTTCATACGCAGTCACCGTATGGTAAATCCATAGCCATACGGAGGGAAACCCGCTGAACTGAAACATCTAAGTAGGCGGAGGAAAAGAAAGTAACCACGATTTTCTGAGTAGCGGCGAGCGAAAGGGAAAGAGGCCAAACCGTGATGAGCAATCATTGCGGGGTTGAGGACTGCATAAGGGATCGTAATCTGTTAGCCGAACTACCTGGGAAGGTAGACCGAAGGGAGTAAAAGTCTCGTAGGCGAAAACGGAGAGCGCCCGGCAGGATCCAGAGTACCACCGGACACGAGGAATCCGGTGGGAAGCAGGGGGGACCACCCTCCAAGCCTAAATACTACCTGATGACCGATAGTGAAGCAGTACCGTGAGGGAAAGGTGAAAAGAACCCCGGGAGGGGAGTGAAATAGAACCTGAAACCCTGTGTTTACAAGCAGATAAAGCAGCGCTGGCTGCGATATCGTACTTTTTGTAGAACGGTCCGGCGAGTATATCTATGCAGCGAGGTTAAGGTGTTAAGCACCGGAGCCGAAGGGAAACCGAGTGTGAATAGCGCGCATAGTTGTATGGATATGACCCGAAACCGGGTGACCTACCCATGGTCAGGTTGAAGCGGAAGTAAAATTTCGTGGAGGACCGAACCCACCACTGTTGAAAAAGTGGGGGATGAACTGTGGGTAGCGGAGAAATTCCAATCGAACTCGGATATAGCTGGTTCTCCCCGAAATAGCTTTAGGGCTAGCCTTGTATTAGTTTAGCGGAGGTAAAGCACTGAATGGGCTAGGGGCCGTATAGGTTACCGAACCCTATCAAACTCAGAATGCCGCATAAATGATGTACAGGAGTCAGACTGCGTGAGATAAGTTTCGTGGTCAAAAGGGAAACAGCCCAGACCCACAGCTAAGGTCCCAAAATAGATTTAAGTGGAAAAGGATGTTCGGATGCTAAGACAACTAGGATGTTGGCTTAGAAGCAGCCACTCATTCAAAGAGTGCGTAATAGCTCACTAGTCGAGTGACCGGGCGCCGAAGATGTAACGGGGCTAAAATCTATACCGAAGCTTGGGCAGTATTTAGATACTGGGTAGGGGAGCGTTCTGTGCAGGAGGAAGTCAAACCGAAAGGGATGGTGGACAGTACAGAAGTGAGAATGCCGGAATGAGTAGCGAGAATTATGTGAGAATCATAATGGTCGAAAGCCTAAGGTTTCTTGAGGAAGGTTCGTCCGCTCAAGGTAAGCCGGGAGCTAAGGCGAGGCCGAAAGGCGTAGTCGATGCACATACGGTTAAGATTCCGTAGCCACCGAAGCCGTTAATATCATAAGGGACGCAGGAAGGGAGCCTGACCCCGCCGTTGGTTGAGCGGGGCGAAAGGGAGCGAAAAATAAGTAGCGAAGCAGGCGGAACTACACTGACGAGAAAAGCTTATGATATAGGTTAGGTGCCCGTACCGCAAACCGACACAGGTAGGTGAGGAGAGGATCCTAAGACCATCGGGAGAAATGTTGTTAAGGAACTCGGCAAAATGACCCCGTAACTTCGGGAAAAGGGGAGCCTAAGAGATTAGGCCGCAGAGAATAGGTCCAAGCGACTGTTTAGCAAAAACACAGGTTTCTGCGAAGTCGAAAGACGAAGTATAGGAGCTGACGCCTGCCCGGTGCTGGAAGGTTAAGGGGAACGGTTAGCGCAAGCGAAGCTGTGAACTTAAGCCCCAGTAAACGGCGGCCGTAACTATAACGGTCCTAAGGTAGCGAAATTCCTTGTCAGGTAAGTTCTGACCCGCACGAATGGCGTAACGATTTGGACACTGTCTCGACAACATGCCCGGCGAAATTGAAGTACCGGTAAAGATGCCGGTTACCCGCGACAAGACGGAAAGACCCCATGGAGCTTTACTGTAGCTTGATATTGGATTTTGGTATTTCATGTACAGAATAGGTGGGAGGCAGAGAAGCCAGCACGCCAGTGTTGGTGGAGCCGTCGTTGGGATACCACTCTTGAGATACCGGAATTCTAACCGGACACCGTGATCCGGTGACGGGACACTGTCAGGCGGACAGTTTGACTGGGGCGGTCGCCTCCGAAAAGGTAACGGAGGCGCTCAAAGGTTGGCTCAGCACGGACGGAAATCGTGCAAAGAGTGTAAACGCAAAAGCCAGCCTAACTGCGAGAGAGACATTTCGAGCAGTAACGAAAGTTGGAGTTAGTGATCCGGCGGAATGAAAGTGGAATTGCCGTCGCTCAACGGATAAAAGCTACCCTGGGGATAACAGGCTTATCTCCCCCAAGAGTCCACATCGACGGGGAGGTTTGGCACCTCGATGTCGGCTCATCGCATCCTGGAGCTGAAGTAGGTTCCAAGGGTTGGGCTGTTCGCCCATTAAAGCGGTACGCGAGCTGGGTTCAGAACGTCGTGAGACAGTTCGGTCCCTATCTGTCGCGGGCGCAGGAGATTTGAAAGGAGCTGTCCTTAGTACGAGAGGACCGGGATGGACGCACCGCTGGTGTACCAGTTGTCATGCCAATGGCACGGCTGGGTAGCTAAGTGCGGAAGGGATAAACGCTGAAGGCATCTAAGCGTGAAGCCCCCCTTAAGATAAGATCTCCCATGCCTATAAGGTGGTAAGGTCACACGAAGACTACGTGTTAGATAGGTTGCAGGTGGAAGTGCAGTAATGTATGGAGCTGAGCAATACTAATAGACCGAGGGCTTGACCTAGAAAAAGAAGGAAGAAGATCAAGATAGGAAAATAGAATTGAGTAGATTTGCATTGTTAGTTTTATCTGGTGGCGATAGCACAGAGGTCACACCTGTACCCATTCCGAACACAGAAGTTAAGCTCTGTAACGCTGATGATACTTGGCGGGAGACCGCCCGGGAAAGTAAGAAGCTGCCGGAACAAATCGAAGGGGACTGCCGAAATGGCGGTCCTTTTTGCGTGCGCAAAAATTGGGGCAGAGGCAGACGGAGGTGGGCTGATTCTTAATCAGGAGGAAAGAGGCAAGCTGTTCCTTGATCATGAGACGTGCTGATCCTTAATCAGAAGACAGGCTGATTTTTGGCAGACGATCAGAAATTGCCTGCCGGAGATGCAAGGGAGCTGAGCCGGATGATAGGGCATCAAGAAGGCACGAGGACAAAGCTGAAGCCAGTAAAATAGAAAGCTGATGCTTGTAAAACAGGGCGGGGGAGGTTGGAAAGGGGCGCGATGTTGGCGCAATAACCGGAACCGGAGCTTGAGATTTCAAAGCAGAAACCCGGTTTTTTGTTCTAAGCTGGCCTTTTTTTGCTCGATAGATCGGTGCCGTATGATTTTACATGCATTTAACAAATTCCTGCTTTCATATTTTACAAAAAAACGAGATAATAGTATTGTAAAAGAAAAGCAAAGAAGGAGGTTTTCGTATGAAAACAAGTAAATGCAAACAATCACACAAATGGATCGGGGTCGGATTAAGCTTGCTGCTTTGCGCCGGCATGTTTACAGCCTGCGGCAGCTCATCCGAGACAGGAGACAGCACGGTAAATTCGGAGCAGCCATTGAGCGGCACGATCTCCATGGCAGGCAGCACCTCCATGGAGAAAATGGCCAATGCCTTACGGGAAGGATTTATGGCGGAAAACAGTTCTGTAACGGTTACGGCAGAGTTCGTAGGCTCTTCTGCCGGGATTGAATCCCTGCTGGGAGATCAGTGCGATATTGGGAACGCCTCCCGTCAGCTGAAGGACAGCGAAAAAGAGGCGGGAGCAGTGGAAAACGTGGTTGCCATTGACGGGATTGCGGTTATCGTTAACAACCAGGACGCAGTGGAAAATCTGACCAAGGATCAGCTGGCAAAAATCTATACCGGAGAAGTGAAAAGCTGGAGTGAGGTTGGAGGCCCGGAGGCATCCATTGTGGTGATCGGCCGTGAAGCAGGCTCCGGTACGCGGGATGCTTTTGAAGAGCTGCTGGAAATCAAAGATCAGTGTGCCTATGCCAATGAATTGGACTCCACCGGTGCTGTTTTGGCCAAGGTTGCCTCCACCCCCGGTGCTATCGGCTATGTGTCTTTGGATGTGCTTGACAACACGGTTACTGCGGTCAGTCTGGATGGAGTTGAGCCCACAGAAGAAAACATCAAGGCCGGCGATTATTTCCTGTCCCGTCCCTTTGTGATGGCGACCAAGGGAGAGATTTCTCAGCAATCAGAGCTGGTACAGGCCTGGTTTGCATATATTGATTCCCCTGAGGGACAGCAGATTCTGAAGCAGGTTGGTTTGATTTCTGTCAAGTAAGCAACCGGGAGGAGGGGACGGTATGAGCAGCGGTTTTTCCATCAAAGGATCACATCATGCAAAGGCAGTGACCGAACAAATTGCCCATTTCATTTTTGTTCTTTGCGGTGTAAGCGCCATTGCTGCGGTATGTTCCATCACGCTTTATATGATTTTAAACGGCCTTCCTGCCTTTGGAAAGGTGGGGGTGAAGGAGATTTTGTTTTCCACCCTCTGGGCGCCTACGGCGGCGGATCCTTCCTACGGAATTTTACTGATTATCTTAACCTCAATTGTTGGAACGGCTATGGCGATTTTGATCGGTGTTCCGATTGGCGTGCTTGCGGCGATATTTCTGGCGGAGGTTGCTCCCAAGCCGTTGGCACGGCTGGTACAGCCGGCGGTAGAGCTCCTGGCGGGGATTCCTTCCGTAATCTATGGATTGTTGGGACTGATGATTTTAAATCCTTTGATGTACCAATGGGAGCTGAAGCTTTTTGAAGGCAGTGCCACTCACCAGTTTACGGGAGGGTCAAACCTGATTTCTGCCGTGCTGGTACTGGCAATTATGATTTTGCCTACTGTGATTAACATCAGCCGGTCCTCTCTGGCGGCGGTGCCGGAGGATTTGAAAGCGGCCTCCTTAGGGATTGGTGCCTCCAAGCTGCAAACCATTTTCAAGGTGCAGCTTCCGGCGGCAAAATCCGGGATTATCACCGCCATTGTATTGGGAATCGGCCGGGCTGTTGGAGAAGCCATGGCAATCAGTCTGGTATCGGGCAGCTCGGTCAATTTCCCTCTCCCGTTCAATTCGGTTCGGTTTTTAACCACGGCGATTGTAAGCGAAATGGGTTATGCGGCGGATACCCACAGAATGGTTCTGTTTACCATCGGATTGATTTTGTTTGCATTTATTATGATCATCAATCTGATTGTGAACCGCTTACTCAAGCAGGGAGGGAACGAACATGCATAATTCTATTCACGGCAAGGGAATCAGGATTTCCGAGGTGCTGCTGTACGCTTTGATTTATCTTTCCGCTGCCGCTGCGGTGGCTTTGGTGGCTGGCATCATTGTGTATGTGGCTGTAAAGGGGCTGAGTGTGATCAACTGGGAGTTTTTAACCACAGAAACCAGTGCCCTGAAGGGAACCACGGGAATTGCGGGAAACATTGTCAACACGCTGTATCTGGTTGTGATTACGCTGGTCATTGCCACTCCCGTGGGAGTGGGAGCGGCGGTATATTTAAATGAATATGCCAAGCCGGGTCGTTTGGTCAAATTCATTGAATTCACCACCGAAACGCTGGCGGGGATTCCCTCCATTATTTTTGGCTTGTTTGGTATGGTTTTTTTCGGAAGTCGGTTGGGTCTGAGATATTCTATTTTGACCGGAGCACTGACTTTGAGCCTGATGGTGCTTCCTTTGATTACAAGAAATACCCAGGAGGCCTTGAAAACCGTTCCCCAAAGCTTCCGTCAGGGAGCTCTGGGCTTGGGAGCGGAAAAGTGGCACATGATACGAACGATTCTTCTTCCTTCGGCAATGCCGGGGATTGTAACGGGCGTGATTTTGTCTGTGGGCAGAATTGTAGGGGAATCTGCCGCCTTGCTGTTTACGGCAGGAAGCGGATATTTTCTCCCCCGTGGGCTGTTTTCCAAGCTGTTTGAATCGGGCGGATCGCTGACTATCCAGCTGTATTTGAGCATGTCAAAGGGGGAATATCCGGTTGCCTTCGGCATTGCCTGCGTGTTGCTGGTGATTGTATTGGGAATGAATTTTCTGGCAGGGCTGGTGGCAGCCAAATTTCACAAGAGGTTAAAATAAAGATCGGATTGGACTCTCGTGCAGCATTTATATAAATTGATTTTATTATTTCTGAAGGAATCGTATTTAGGATTCCTATTTTTTTGATTTTTTTTAAAAACCTCTTTTCAAAATTTTATTATGTGTAATAAAATAGAATTACAGCACAGATTGGATCAATGTCAATCAAACAGACGGGAAAATTATGTAAGTATAAACAATGTCTCCTTCTGATTAGGAGTAAGACCATCATTATGCGGGCGAGGACGGACAGAGTAAGCAACAATTTATACAAATGACGTGCTTTTGGTTCAGAAGAAAAGACTGATGGTTTTACTGCCTCCCCATTCGGGAGAAACGCTTCTTTTGAAAAAGGAGCAAACAAACCCTCTCTTCTCTTTTTTCTATAGATAGCCTACAGGGTCATACTTCGGTTACGGAGTATGACCCTGTAGGCATCTTTCTTATTTGATACAATGGTCTGTGGGAAAATTTATTTTTCCTGATCCAGCACAATCATCTGATGACAGGTAAATTGATCAATCGTCATATGAATTTGGTCGCCCTCCTGGGTGAACTCAATCGGAATGTTTTGTGGTGCCAAATAAGCGGATTTGATCTTTTTCGGAAACTGCAGGGTGAGAGTGGTGTGATAAATGGGTAGCAAATCCTCGATGATTTCCACCCCGTTTCCCCGTTTGGTGGGAACTGCATAAAGCAGATGGGTGATATACCGCCCCTCATGCTCCTGTTCCTGGATGGTAGCGACTCCCTGGGCGGGCAGATTGGTTTCCAAGGCTTTTCTGCCCTTAAGCAGCTCGTTTAAAACGGCGGTAAAGGTTTCCTTGGCAAACAGCTCGCCCTTATTTGCATAATCGGTGCAAATGTTCCAACTCAGATAAGCACCGTCCGATCCGAAGGTAACGGCAGGAGAGGTGTTTTCTCCCTTGCAGGGGGTATGCCGATGGGAGCAGAAATGCAGCAGATCACGGTTAAAGTAAGGCTGCTGCAGCCATCCCTTAGGCTGTGACGCTTCAATGGTATAGGCCTGTTCATACACCACAAAGGAAGCGTTTTTCAGAGATTTCAGTGGAAAATCCGGCTTGAAATAGGTGGGGGAATAGGGGTGCTCTCCCACAAATTTTGCACCGAAATCAAAAGCAAACTGATCCTGCTCATCCACTCCGGAAATCCCGGTTGCCAGTAATTTTCCGCCCTGCTTCACATAATCCTGCAGCTTTTGGGCAAACCTTGGCGCAATACGGATGATATCCGGTAAAATAATCACTTTATATTTGGAAAAATCAGATTCCAGATCCAACACATCAAACAAAAACTTGCTTTCCAGCAGCATGCGAACGCATCCGATATCTCCTTTGTTTTCCCGGGTTAATTGCTGAAAGGCATCCGGATCTGTTGCAATAATGGATTCTCCAGAAAGAACGCCGATATCTGCCACGCTGTTGACATGATCGCACCAATCTTCAATAGATTCCAGATAGGAATAGGCCTGGCCGATGATCTCATAGGTGGCCTCGTCCATCAGGCCGGAGGGGTGCAGCTGATCGCCGATGGAGCATTTTGCCCCGTTGGCCGCCGCCAGTGCCACCTCATATTTTAACGCATTGGGATGCTTATAGCCCCCAAATTCTCCCCAGGAGGTGTGAAATTTACCGGTCATGCCCAAAAAGTCCATGCCCAGGCCTTGAGCATAGCGGGCGGACAGGGGAAAGTGGTCATAGCCCCAGCCACCGGTGGGCAGGGATTCCAGCTCCAGATGTGTGTTGGCATGAGCCAGGTCACGGCGACCCTTGATGATGTGCCCGCCGTTGTGGAAAATAGGCATATCCGGCTTGATTGCGTGGATGGATTCCTCCACCTTTCTTGTGTAGTTGGCATAAACTCGTTCTGCAAGCTGGCGCACCGCTTTGGGATCCCGGGGATCCTTGCCCTCGTCCATCAGCGTTTTGGTGCAGGCTGCGCAGTAACAGCTTGTGGGGGCAACAATGTCCAGGAAAATCCCGTCCGCGTCATAACGGCGGACAACCTCCTCAATATGGCTGAGCAGCTTATCTAAATAGGGCGTATTAAAGCAGAACTTATAATATCCGGGTGTGAGGAAATCCTTTGCCCAAAATAATTCCTGATTTGCCTGGCGGGCAAGCCATTCCGGATGCTCCAGGGCATATTTGTTATCCAATCCAGCAGAAATATACACTGGGGTTTTGACTCCGATTTCATGGGCAGCCTCGATTTGCGCCTGGAGCAGGTCAAAGTCCAGATGAGGGTGCATTTGGTTTGCCTCGGTAGGATGGTAGGACCAGCCGTGATGGCATTTAGAAAACAGGGTAATGGAATTGACATGCCCCTTTTTCAGCATTTGCTGAAAGTTTTCCTTGGAAAAGTTTTTGCCGATGCCTTCAATAGCTTCGGACGTGTGAAAATCTAAATGTACCTGACGAAATCTCATTGGTTTCCTCCTTTAATTATATAAAAAAACCGGTTTCTGAAATGGAAACCGGTTTATTTACTTTTCTTTATGCTTTGTGTTTTTCAAAGCATGCGCTACAATAAACAGGCTTGTCTGTTTTGGGCTGGAAAGGAACAACTGCTTCTCCGCCGCAATCAGCGCACACTGTTGTGAACATTTCTCTGTTTTGATTATAGCTTCGTTTTTTCGCGTCGCGGCAGGCTTTGCAGCGCTGAGGTTCGTTCTGCAGACCCTTTTCAGCGTAAAACTCCTGCTCTCCGGCGGTAAAAACGAATTCTTCTCCGCAATCCTTGCATACTAACGTTTTGTCTTCATACATGTTGATACCCCTCGCTTCTTTTATATGGATTAGTTACAATTTGCTCCTTGCCGGGTTTGAACCGGTCTGTTTAATGAAACAGCATTGCCTCCGTCAGGCGATCAGAGCATATGATGGAGCGGGTAACGGGGATCGAACCCGCACAACCGGCTTGGGAAGCCGATACTCTACCATTGAGCTATACCCGCATATTTTTTATTAGTTGCACAAAAGCAGCCGTTCCAGCTTGCGCTTGACCCGCTGAAGAGCATTGTCAATCGATTTCGGAGACTTGTGAACCTGCTCTGAAATCTGCTGATAGGATTTCCCCTGCAGATACAGCGTTAAAATTTCGTGCTCCATTTGACTGAGCGCGCCGGCGATGATAGTTTCACAGGCGTTGTAGCTTTCTTGATTGATGATCAGCTCTTCCGGATTCATGCAGCTGCTGCCCAGCACCACGTCTGCCAGAGTTTGGTCGGAGCTTTCGTCAAAAGCAGGCCGGCTGAGGGACACATAAGAGTTCAAGGGCTGGTGCTTTTGCCGGGTGGCGGTTTTGATGGCTGTGATCATTTGCCG
>JAXEOR010000043.1:0-6806 GCA_034117945.1 Clostridia bacterium
CGCCAACGGAAACGCAGAATTCCCCGCCATTTATCAAAGTCTGGAATGGATGATTCGCAAGCGGGTTCAAATTGTGAATATGTCTTTTTCCTCTGACGAGCCCTCAAAGGGTTACGAAGAAATTTTAAAGGCTGCCAACGCCAGCGGCATTACCCTGATCTGCGCTGCGGGAAACGAGGGCAGCCGGCGGCGCAACACCATCGGCTATCCCGGAAAGTTTCCCCAAACCATTGCCGTAACAGCGGTGGATCCCAGCCGCAGATCAACGGAATTTAGCTCCGCCGGGTATGAATCAGAGCTGTGCGCCGCAGGGGTAGATATTTACTCCACCTATCCCGGCAATGCCTATGCCAAATTAAGCGGTACGTCCATGGCCACCCCTATCATCAGCGGCGCCGCCGCATTGATGCAGGCCAAGGGAATGTACCGTTACCGCCGGTATCTGTCCCCGAAGGAGGTGCGGTTTTTACTGCACCTTTACACAGAGGATTTGGGCGGAAAGGGATGGGATCCTTATTTCGGCTACGGGCTGTTCAGCTTCGGAAGGCTGGGAAGATCGGATTTTATCGAAGATTTAAAATAACAAAGCCGGGCAGCCCTTCCCAGCCGCCCGGTTTTTTCATATACTGCCCGATTCCAAACTTCTTCAATGTCCTTTGTGCTTTTTCTTTCGTTTTTCCTGTCGCAGAGCAAACTGCCGCTCCCGCTCAAGCTCCCGCCGCTCTTTGGAGGTCTGCTTTTTCAGTGCCTTTCCCTGCTCATGCTGAAGCTGTAAGGCCTGCTGCGCCTTTGTGCCAATGCCCGTTTCCTTCACCTGACGGTGAATCTCTCTTTGGAGCCGCTTTGGATTTCTTCTTTTTTTCGCCTCTTGCTCCGAAACAACACCAGGGCTAAACCGCAGTCTATGCCAATTTCTTAATAAGAATTCATACACCTCATAATCCTTCGGCTCAGTGCCAAAGGTAATTTTACATATGCTTCATTACAGAGACCTAAATCACCTCAATCTGACATGCCTTCATGGCCTCCAGCGCCCTTTGGTGACTCTCCGGCGTTACGCCCGCACAGCAGAAGGAGTCTATCAAAATGGGAACCTCAGGCAAAAAGGCCTTGAGCAGCAGCCCATTGGAAATCACGCAAATATCCGTGCAAAGCCCCACTAAAGTAATGCTTTCCAGCGGATCTCCGCCGGTATGCAGCTCCTGTAACAGCTGCCCCAGGGCAACGCTGCCAAAGGTGGGCTTATCAATGGGGCTTTCCTGCCGAAGAGCCTCTATTTCATCCGCCAGCTGCCAGCCCCAGGTTCCCTGAATACAGTGCGTTACCGGCAGCATTTCCCCCTCCCGGGTATTCAAATAATCCTGCTGATGGGTATCCCGGGTATACAGCACCCGTCCCTCAAAGCGTTTGATTTTTTCTGCCACTCGGGGCAGGATTTCCACCGCCTCATCGGTGCCTAGCGCCCCGGTAATAAAATCGTTTTGCATATCAACAACAACCAATACCTTCATAGGAACTCCCAGCCTTTCCGCCCACAAGCAATGTCAAAAAATATGTCAGTCTCATCGTGGGCAGATAAGACTGTATCACAAAGCCGGCACGCACCCTTAGGAGCCGCCATTTGCCTCATAAGCTTTCCGGATACCGCACCTCCATCAGGGTCAGCCCGCAGGAGGGAAGAGTTGGTCCCGCAAGAGTTCGATCCTTCGCCTGCAACAGCCCCGGAACGGAATCGGCAGACCGAACCCCTTCCCCGATTTCTACCAGGGTGCCTGCCAAAATTCTAACCATGTGATACAAAAATCCATTCCCCGAAACCCGCAGGGTCACCAGATCCCCTTGGGAGCTTACACTGCATTCATAAATGGTGCGGACGGTGGATTTCTTCCCTCTTTTTGCGGCGCAAAAGGATTGAAAATCATGGGCTCCGAGGCAATCCGCCGCCCCCCGCTCCATGGCCTCCAAATCCAGCTCATGGCCAATACACCACAGGGTATTTCGCTCAAACACCGGCGGCTTTTCCCCCAAATACAGCCGGTAGCAATAGGTTTTGGACACCGCATGCAGCCTGCTGTGAAACCGCAGGGGCATTTCCTGAACAGACAAAATCCGAATATCCATAGGCAGATAACGATTGAGATAGGTGAAAATCTCTTCCGCACTCATGTCCGTATCCGCCTTAAAATGAGCCACCTGCCCCAGGGCGTGAACGCCTGCATCCGTTCTACCGGAGCCGTGAACCTCAATGCTCCGCCCCAGCATTCTCTCCAAAACAGCCTCCAGCTTACCTGTAATGGTTTGCTCCGTATTCCCCAGCCTTTGCCAGCCCTGATACCGGGTTCCTTCATATTCCATCGTCAGCTTAAAATTGCGCATCCACACTCTCCTTTCTTGTTTCATCATATCACATCCCATCTAAAAAATCAAGAAAAACCATTGACAGCAGCAAAGGATTTTTGGTATGATAAAGGTATCTCAAAAGAAAAGAGGCGGATAATATTTATGAAACGTTTTTTGTATTTGTGTCTTACCCTCCTTGTCTGCTGCACCGGCTGCCGGCAGTCCGCTGGGGTATCCATCAGCATTGACATATACACGGTGGACGATAAAGGGGAGTACATCACCAGAACCTCAAAGGAGGTAACCCCTCAGCCGGACATTTCCCTGCAGTATGTGACCACTATGGTAGAAGCAAATCCGTCCCTGTTTCCGGAGGGAATCTCGGTTCTGTCTGTTTCCCTGGAAGGGAACACCGTTACGGTTGACTTTTCTCAGGAGCTTCGCATGGTGTCGGAACAGGATTTTTTGTTTATTAATGAGCTGTGCGCCCTGGCCGTTTCTCAGGGAGAACGGCAGCAGGGAGATAAAATCGCAAAGGTGAACCTGCTGTGTGAGGGAGAGCAGCTGCCGGGCTATTTTCAGTATCCCTACAGCACCCGCCTGGTGGATCAGGCCAGCCAGACCAACTTCCCTATCTGGATGCTGCGGCTGTATTTCCCCGATCGGGAGAACACCTGCTTAATTCAGGAATATCGCCTTGTCCCCGAGGGGACGGACGCTCAGAATCTGGTTTTGGAGGAACTGCGCCGGGGAACGGAGGATCCGGACAACAAAAATAACATTTTGCCCTACAATGCAAAAATACTGCAAATGCGCCCGGAGGAGGATACTCTGTATCTGAACTTTTCCCACGAGTTTGCCGACGATTGTGCCCCCGGTCAGGAGGCCTTGCTGCTCCAGGCTGTGACTGCCTGCTATTCTGAATTTATCGCTGTCAATCAGGTGCAGTTCGCCATTGAGGGAGACAGTCAAAGAGAGTTCGGAGGCATTTCACTGGCGCAGCCCTTGACAGTGGATCCCGCTTATTTTGAAGATCCTCAGGCATATTTCAGCGAAACATAAAATTCAGCCCCGGCTGAACAGGGCGGCTGCATGGATTTGTTGATCCGTGCAGCCGCCCTGTTTGATTGTCCGAAAAAACTCTCCCGCCAGCCGCCAGGTAAAAGGAGCGGTCCGCTTATCTTTTCCAATTCATCCCCGGGAGGAAAATCCCCTGACAACTGCCAAAAACACTCAGAAAAAATGCAGGAGGCAAGCATCCGCCGACTCCGGAGCCACTCACAGCAGCTGCTCTAAAGCCAGCGGATGTTCCAAAAGCAGGGGATCCGGTCTTACCAAAAATCCGGCACACAAGAAATTTTGTGCGCCGGATTTTCATTCTTTTTTGTTTTTACAGCTTAGCCACTTTTATTTCAACGCGGTCCAGCTTTCTGTCTCACCTGTTGTCTCGCAGTCGTGAGCATTGGTTGCTTCAACAATCTGGTAGTAAGCCCAATTGTTCTTATCGGAAGAATCCAGGAAAATTTTCAGCTCATCCACATGCGCATCAATATACGCCTTGTCAGGAATCCGGTTGAGCATCCGGTTGACAATCGTGGCAACCTCTGCACGGGTAATCTCACCCTGCGGACGGAAGGTTCCGTCTGCATAGCCTGCAATCCAGCCCTTAGACGCCGCAGTCAGAATGTAAGAATAGGACCAGTCATTCTGCGCCACGTCAGAGAAGGAAACGGTTCCTTCCTCTGCCGCTTCGGTGAACCGCACCGCAATGGCGGTAAATTCTTCACGGGTGATGGAATCCTCCGGACGGTACAGGCCTTCATAGCCTTTGACAATCTTATAAGAAGCCAAAACCTTGACCGCCTGAGCATACCAAGCGCTGTCATCCACATCCCGGAACATTGCCGAACCGGTTACATTTTTATTTTTCAGCAGATTATAGAACATTTGCGCCGCTTCTGCACGGGTCATATTCGCATCCGGCCGGAACTGACCCTGATCGTCTCCAATCATATAAGCAATGTGGTTTTCTTCCAGAATATCAATGCTGGTTTTTTCCACATAATACTTACCAATGTAATTCACATTTGCGGTGATCACGCCGTCCTGGGTTTTGGCCTGATCCACAATGATTTTCTTACCGTCCTCATCCAGATAATAGAGCACAATGTTGTCGGAGCCCTTATAATCTGTAGGAATCACAACAGAAATTTGATATTTTTCATCAGCGATTCCCTCAGGGAGATCCTCTCCGTTTACCGTAACGCTGAGGGTATATTCCTGATCCTTAGCGGTTTCTTCTAACTTCACCGTAACCTCTTCCCCGTCCGGATACTGGATCTCGGCGCCCAGCTCAGGCTTTTCCGTAGGCTTGGGAGTGGGAGAAGTGGGCTTGAAATCTACCTTGTGAGTAGGAGTAGGCGCAGGAGATGCTCCCTCCCGGCAGGTAACGATAAAGGTTTTCATCACATCGGCTCTGTTGATCAGTTCGTCAGCCCCGATCACACCACGGCGCACCACCATGTCATAATTGATCACTTCCTTCAGGCCGGTCACCTGGAAGGTTCCGGCGGACTGATTCACCGTCATGCTCAAAGAGCCGTTTTCGGGAAGCTTGATGTAGCTACCGAAGGGCACCGAAACATTTTTTCCGAAAATGGTAAATTTCATTGTGACCGACTGTCCCGGGGTTAGGGTATAGGACTGACCATTGCTCACCTGCTCCCCTGTGGTCACATTGGTCAGAACCGAATGCTTTCTCAGGATGGAATCATACATCAGGGTGGTGGCTCGAAAATCAGAATCCACCAGTCCGATTAATTTTTCATGCAAATCGGCAAAGGGGGTGGTACTCCATTTCAGAGCAGTCATCTTTGTTTTCAAAACAGACCCTTCAATGGTTTTTTCAATGGCCTGCTCAACCACATTGTCCACCGCATAGATATAATTTTTTCCTGTGCCGTAAACCACGTTCCAATAATCGGAGGCATGATCCGAAATGGAACCGGAAATATCAAAGCCTGCCAAGGTTTTTTCAGAATCCTGAATCAAGGCAACCAGCATTTCCCGGGTGATCACGCCGTCATAAATGCGGTAAATGGTGGGCGCCTCGTCCACAACAAATTCCAGACATGCGTCATACAGCACGTCCTCATCGTAAACCGCGTACAGGATCTGATAGGTATCCTTGAGCAATTCTGTCAAAGCCGCTTCCGCCTCTGCCTCTGTATCATACTTTGCAATCAGCTCCGCAGTTTTCAGGCCGGATTCCTCCACCAGCTGCTTCCACTGTGCGTCACTCAAGCCCTTCAGTGCTTCAAAGGATGCCTGAATCACCGCCTTTTCCTCTGCGGTAAAGGGCTCGTAATAGGCCTTGAAATTTTCTACCATTTGCTTTGCCACAGACTGGTGCTGCGCTGTTGCCGTTCCGCTGGGTGCCGCAAGCACTGCAGGGATCGCCACAGAAAACAGCAGCATTAAAATCAGCCCCAGAGCTGTTGCCTTTTGTCCTTTTAACATGTAAAAAACCTCCTTTATTGTACCATGGGTAAGTATTTATAATATAAGCCGGCAAGAGTCGCATAAGCATCCCCGGTAATTCTGGAATACACCAGACTGTAGGCCTCGCTTTCCTGCCCGTTTTTTAAATAGGCGGCAATCTGCTGCTTATCCGCGGCAGACAGACATCCCAGCACGGCCGAATATGCCGCCGCAATATCTTCACTGCTGGCAACTGAAGCAATCGCCGAGGCATAGGATAAATCAATTCCTCCCCCACCGGCGCTCTGGCCGCCTTGCTGTACAGCTTCCTGCTGCTCCGTCTCGGGCTGATCAGGCTCCGCCTGTTCCGCCGGCTGCTCTTCCTCCTGAGAAGAAGCACCGGTACCCTCCTCCGGCCGGAACACAAAGCCTTCGGGAAGCTCCAACTCTCCCGTTTGAGCCTTTTGAAGCAGCTGCTTTTCTATCTTCACCATTGCCTGACGGCTGACATAATCCATCACCTTCCAGGAACCAAACCCTGCCAGCCCCACGACAATCAAAATGACAATGAGAATTTTCCACCATTTTTTCTTTTTTTGCTTCTCTTTTTGATGTTCCTTCTTATTTTCTTTCATAGCAAGAAAACTCCTATCAAAATCAGCCTCTTCCTATCGCCCCGGCCAACGCTTTTGAAGCCGGCGGCACATTTTCCCACTTAAATTCCCTTTCATTATAAGGTAGAGTAAAGTATTTTTCTGTATCGCTACGAAAACCTTAGCAATCATGCGGTTTGTAGCGCCAATTTTTGCAAAATGACAATCACCTCCCCTTATTTTCCTTTGTAACTACTACTAATCATGCTTCGGAATGCTTTTCAAGCCCGGTCTGATAGCCTGTTCATTTCAGGCTTTACAAGCATTTTGGAGCATGATAAAATATTGCACAAAGGAAATAAGGTTTCCTAGAGTTTTTCATATTCTACTTTA
>JAXEOR010000044.1:0-8028 GCA_034117945.1 Clostridia bacterium
TCTGCTGTTTTGACCGCATACAGACTTTGCTTTTCGGTAAATTTCTGAAAGGGTTCTGCAAAGGCGTCGTGATAATTCAAATCCTCCGGAATGGTGATTTTGAGCATTCTCATATGCTCATGCTGTTTCCCAAAGGGGGATTTTTCAATCAAAAGCATGATCAGGCATACAATTACCACAAATGCCAATCCGTATCCAAACATGCCGATGCCTGCGCAAAGCCCCGCCGCCACGGAAAAGAAGATATACCCGATTTCTTTGGGGTCTCCCGGAGCGCTTCGGAACCGGATGATAGATACCGTTCCCGCCAGGCTGAAGGCTCTGGCCACGTTGCTTCCCACAAACAGAATGATAGCACTCATCACCAAGGGAAGCATCAGAAGGGTGAGGATAAAATTTCTCTGAATCAATTCATTCTTGTTTGTTTTTTCGTAAGTAAGGCCGATCAGCAGACCGGAAACCAGCGAGCAAAGCAGGGTGAGAGCCATGGCTGTCGCCGTCATGCTTTCTCCTGAGGTTTGGGTAAAATAATTAAAAAACTCTGTCATGTTTCTTTTCCTCCCGATGCAGATTTAAGCAAAGCTTTTTTGATAAAAGCTTCCGTATTTGGAGAAGCTTGTTTTTCTGAGCTGTTCCCCGTTGAGCAGATGAGCCAGCCATAAGGGTGCTGCTTTTCTTGTTTTAATTTCCATCAGATACAGTCCCGGATCCAGCAGCAGCTCTCCTGTTTGCTGTGAGGAGGTCAGAGAAAGGTTCGTCCGCCGTCCTCTCAGGTTGGTGTCAAAGGAGATGCGAAGGTCGGGGTTGTTCTGCTCAAAATAGGCCATGCGGTCATAAGAAATCACTGCGGAAGGAATGAAGGAACGGCGCTGCACCAGGTAGGACAGCTCATGGAGCACCTGCAGGTTCATTCCTGTTGTATCGGAAGGAATTTCTCCTGTCTGAACAAACTGCTGAGCATCCTTCATGCGGATTTTGGTTCTTCTTTTGTTTACCAGGCCATGATATTTTTTCTTAACCTCTAAAAATACCATATCCTCCGGCTTGACAGGATGATATGCCCGGAGCCGCAGCTTTTCCTTATACACCGGCTTTTGCAGAGAATTTCGGATCAGACTATGGTTTTGGGTATCGTAATAAAGATTGATAATGGAATAAAACTGACCGTTGCGGTTATAGCTGTCCCGCTCCATGTGAAGCAGAATTTCCTGCGTGACCCGCCGGTAGACGGTCTCATCCAGAAGATATTTGTTTTCATATCGGTTAAATACTTCAATTGCCACGGAAATTCCTCCTTTTTTATTCCTGAATGGATACCGTTTGCGCCTCCTCCTGCCAGGACACTGTCAGTCCCAGGCTTTCTGCAATAAACCGCACAGGAACCAAGGTTCTGTTTTGCGCAGAAATGATGGGTGCTGTTAACAGCTGAATCTGTCGTCCGTTTTGATAGGCGCAGGTGCTGCCGATGGTCAGAATTACGGTAATCCCATCCTTTACGGCCGTTACGGTGGAGGTTTCTTCGTCCCAGGTAACCTCCATGCCTAAGGCTTCAAAAATAGCCCGCAGGGGAACTAAGGTGGTGTCATTTTGAATCACGGGCTGAGAATCAAAGGCCAACTCCTTGCCGTTGAGCGTAACCCGGACTCTGTCCCCGGTATTGGGTTTCTGCGCCTGCGGTTTTTTGCCGCCCTGCATTCCCATCTCTCCGCGGCCTCCGCCAAGGCCGGTTCGATCACCCGTACTAACCTGAGACTGGGTAAGCTCTACGGTTGCAACGGAGGAACCGTTTACCAACAGGGAGTAGGTGTTCCCTATCTGCAATGCGTCAGAGGAATAGAGCAAAGAGGAATACTCCTTTTCGGGAGTGTAGCTGGCCAGCTCATTTCCTTCCTGATCGGTTAAGGTGAGCTCGCTGCCGGCGGCTTGGGTGGGAAAGGAGACCAGAAATCCACATTGAGTGGAGATTTGAGACAGTCCCATTGACATTTGATTACTGGCCACTGCAATCACAGTTCCGCCGGAAACATGGAAGGAGGAGCCGTCAATGGCGCCGTCTCCGCCGCTGGTTGGGCCGTCTACATACAGCTCACCGCCGGTCATATAAATCTGATCGTTGGAGTCTACGCCGTCACCCTGGGCATTGATCCGGATCACGCCGCCGTTGATATAAATGCTTCTGTCCGTTTGCGTTTGCTCCCCTGTTTCAGCGATAGTGTCGGGAGCCGGTTCGCCGATTTGGTCAGGACGGCTCTGCTCTGTTTCCGGAGCCTGAGGCATTGGCCGATCCTGCTCCGGCATTTGAGAAGGATTTTTCATTTTTTCCTGTTTTATTTTATCCTGCTCCAGGGGTCGATTTCCTTGTTCAAAGGGTTGGTTCCCCTGCTCAAAGGGTTGTGAATTTTCCGAAATCTCGGGAGGCATGGGAGGCTGTTGGCCGGTCCATCCGCCGTCCATGCCGCCTTTTTGACCGAACGGCTGGGACAATCCCAGTCCGCCGCCGGAATTCAGACCGTCATCAGAAGAGGTGATGTCAACAGTGCCGCCGTTAAAGGTCATGGTGGTGCCGCTTTCCAAGCCCTCCTCACATTCTGAAATGAGAATGATTCCTCCGTCGATGATCATATCCTCCTCTGCCTGAATGCCGTCGCTGCCGGCGGCAACATTGATTGTGCCGCCTGTCATATGGAAGGTGTTGTTGGCGTGAATCCCGTCAGAGACGGAGGTGATATTTAAGACGGCATTTTCAATTTTAATGTCGTCGTCACCGGCAATGCCGTGCTTATAATTTCCGGTGATGGTTAAGGTTCCGTTTCCTTTGATTTCAATATCATCATTAGAAAAGAGGGCTGCCTTGGCCTCCTGGTCGTAATAGGAGGCTCCGTCCTCTAAGTAATTTTCCGTTCCTTCGGTTACGGTAATCAGCGCTTTTTCAGTGTTCTGAAAGTAGATGGCAGGGCCGTCGTCATTGCTCAGGCTCATCCCGCTCAGGCGAAGCTTTACTTTATCCTCTGTATCCACATAAATCATACCTTCTGCTGCAGATCCTGTAACGGTAAAATCTCCGCCCTCTGTAATGGTAATGGTTGTTCCTTTCGTTTGAATTCCCTGTCCGGTCACCTGGAAGGAGTCTAGATTGATGGTGCCGGTGTTGTCAGTGTAATCCTCTGCAAAGGCACAGGCGGACTGAAACAGCATAAGCCCTACTGTAAATGTTGCCAGACGCTGCTTATGGGTCATGATAATTTCCTCCTTTTTGCTTTGAACACTTGTTCAAAAGCTTTATGATAGTTTAAGCATACCAGAGGTTTATTAAAAGAATATGAAAAAAATAAAATATTTTAAAAAAAGCGTTTGAGACAAAAAAATCTGCAAAGAGGACAAATACACTTTCAAATTCTTATGATATAATAGAAAAAAAAGAAAGGGTTGGAGCCAATGAAAGCAGCTGTTTTAACAAAAAAGGAACGGTTTGAAATTTTAGACATTCCGGTACCGGAGATGGGAGATCAGGATATTCTGGTGAAAATTACGCATTGCTCCGTGTGCAACGGAACGGATGCAAAGCTGTATCACGGGATTCATAAGCTGTCAGAATTTCCCTGCCTGATCGGCCACGAATGTGCAGGCATTGTGGAGCAGGTGGGGAAGAATGTTACCCGGTTTCATAAGGGAGACAGGGTGCTGGGAGGCGTGTTCCGGGGAACGGAGCAGTATCCGGCCATTTGGGGCGGTTACGCAGAATATGGCGTTTGCAGGGAAAATGATCTTCTGCCCATTCCGGAGGGAGTGGATCTGGCAGAGGCCACCCTGGCGGTTATGCTGGGAGAATCTCTCAATGCGGTGCGAATCGGCCAGGTGGGTCCGGAGGATACGGTGGGAATTATGGGCTGCGGCGCTGTAGGGCTGAGTATTTTAACAGTGGTCAGACATGCCTTCCCCAGAAAAATCATTATGTTTGATATTTCTGAGGAAAAGCTGGCCTTAGCAAAGGAGATGGGAGCGGACGCAGTCCTGAATTCTGCCGATCCTGATACGGCAGAGCAGGTGATGGCGCTGACAGAGGGAAAAGGCCTGACCAAGCTGTTTGAAGCCACCGGAAGAGAGCAAACCTATGATCTGCTATACCAAATGGCGGCAAGAAACGGTGTGATTGTGCCCTTTGGCATTGTGAAGGATTCTATTACCGTTCCTTTTTCTAAAATATACAACCGCCAGCTGCAAATTCGCTGGTGTGCGGCAGCAGGGGACTACAACAGTCTTTACAAATCTGCTGCTCTGGATATGATCAAGCACGGGTTTGTGGATCGACGGATGATTACCAGCGTAATGCCGCTGGAACAGATTGAGGAGGCCTTTGCAAAAATCGCTCGGGGGAGCGAAGTGCGGGTTGTGATTCAAATGGACGGAGGGATCAAATGAAATTTGCGGTGATAGGAATGGGCGTGATCGGCAGAATTCATGCTTATGTGATCAATCAGCTGGAGGAGGCGCAGCTGGCGGTGGTGATGGACAGCGACGCCGCCAAAGCGGAAAAAGCGGCGGAGGAGTTTGGTTGTCAGTGGGAGTCGGAGATCGGTGCGGTTCTTAGGCGGCCGGATGTTGACGCAGTCAGCGTTTGCGTTCCCTCCGGGCTTCACTGCCAGATTGCCGAGCAGGCTGCCAAGGCCGGAAAGCATGTGCTGCTGGAAAAGCCCATGGAGGTTACCTTAGAGGCGGCGGATCGCATCATTGAGGTCTGTGCCAAACATCAGGTTCAGCTGGGGGTTATTTTTCAGCATCGATTTGATACAGCCGTTCAGGCACTGAAGCAGACGGTAGAAAGAGGAGAGCTGGGGAAGGTTCACTTTGCATCGTCCAGAACCTGCTGGTACCGGGATCCTCTGTACTACAAGGGCTCCTGGCGGGGAACGCTGAAGCTGGACGGCGGCGGTGCCCTGATCAATCAGTCGATTCATTATATCGATCTTTTGCAGTATATTGCCGGAGAGGTGGAATGGGTATGTGGCCGGGTGGACACACTGCGCCACCGTTCTATAGAAGGAGAGGATACCGGCTGCGCTCTGCTGCGGCTGAAAAGCGGTGCCATGGGAACCATTGAGGGAACCACCCTGGCCTTTGGAGACAAAACCACCGAGCTGAATATTTTCGGCGAAAAGGGCAGTGTGAGAATTGAAAATGATAAAACAAAGTTTTTTGCCTTTCAGGGAGAAGCACCCCTTCTTTACCGGCAGGGCACGGACGATAAGGAGGAGCTGATATTTGAAAACGTTAATGTGATTCCTCATAAAAGACAGTATCAGGATTTCTGCGCTGCTCTGTCTCAAAACCGTTCCCCCTTGGTAGACGGGCTGGAGGCCAGAAAGTCGCTGGCTATCATTCAGGCCATTTATCAATCTTCTCAAACGGGAAAATGGATTTCTCTTGCTTCTTTATAAAATATGTGATATACTAGAGGCGATCTTACAGAGAAACGGGGGATTGTTGATGGAATTTCGGTATGAACTGAATGATTCCATACAAATCAATCTGATCGGCCGCTGCGACGGAATCCCGGGCACCTATGCCGGTCGCCATACCCACCCCTTCTGGGAGCTGGTGCTGATGATGGAGGGGGAGGGAAAGCAACTTTCCTGCGATGAGGTGCTTGAGGTGGGGAAGGACAGCCTGTGGCTGATTCCGCCGGGAGTGGTGCATGATTTTTATAACGAAAACAGCCCCAAAATTGAAAAGTTGTATTTGGGGTTTACCTTTCAATGCAGTCCAAAGCAAAGGGAGGATATTTCCTGCTATGATCTGACAGGCTATGCCCAAGCCAGGCAAATCATCCGGCAGCTGCGGGAAACGGCCAATCAGCTGGAGAAGCAGGCTTGTTTTTCGGATGTTTACAGCCTGATTGGTCTGCTGGCGCAAATTGTTGCACTGCTGTTTCCTAAAAATAACGAGTGGGATTATCAAATTTCTTCCCAGGATAATCTGGTGAATCACATCAAGGTCTTTTTGCATGACAACGTATGCCGCAGCGTGAAAACCAGTGAGCTGTCCGCTATGTTTTACCTGTCTCCCCATTACATGGGAGATGTGTTCAAAAAAAATACCGGTTTTTCTGTGAAGGAATACCACAATATGCTTCGGATGGAACATTCCCTTCGGCTGCTGAAGGAATCAGATTTAAGCGTGACGAAAATTGCGGAGCAGATGGGCTTTGACAGCCTGCATTATTTTTCTAAAAAGTTTAAAGAATATTATCATCAAAGTCCCAATAGTATGCGAAAACGGATTCGGCAAAGCTGACCCGGGCAGAGCTATCCGGGGGGCAAAATTGAGCGGATGAACAGAGAGTGACAAAAAAGTGTGCGGCTTTCGGCGGCGCACTTTTTTGTGCGATGATTTTTAAGGAAAACTCTGGTTTGAAAAATCTGCTTGATTTCACCTTGATTCTGTAGGAATGGTTGACAAACCCTTTGTCCTCGGGTATAATAAAATAAGTAATGCGGCACATTCCGGTCTCTTGGGGTCGGACTTGCCGGAAAAGAACAGAAGGGACAGATCAGCATGTTTCAGATCAGACCGGCGGTGCCGGAGGATTATTATTCCGTAAAGGAATGCTTGGGTCAGCACCAAAAGGAGCTGGTGCTTACTCCTAAAATGGGGATCATGGTGGCGGATGAAAACGGATTTGCAGGCCTAGGGATGTACCGGGTCGGTTCAGAGGGGGCGGAGCTGCTGGAGGTGATCACTGTCAACGAGCAGGATCAGGAGCTGGCCTTTTTTATTGGAAAAGCGGTGCTAAATAAGCTGGATCTTTTGGGGGTTGAGCAGGTTTTCTGCCAAAACGGCTCCTTGGAGGATTTGTTAAAAAAATTAGGCTTTGGTCAGGAGGGGCAGGGGAAATGGCGTCTTTCTCTGAAGGGGTATTTCACAACCCCCTGCCACAAAAAGCAGTGATCCGCAGGCTGCTGGGGCAGGCTCCTGCGGTTCTGGCCCCTATGGCGGGGGTGACAGACTATCCCTTTCGGTTGATCTGCCGCCGGTTTGGCGTGAAACTGACTTACTCTGAAATGGTCAGCACCAAGGCCTTGTCTTATGGAGATAAAAAGACAAAGGCATTGCTGTATCACAAAGGGGAAAGCCCCTTCGGAGCGCAGGTTTTCGGACATGAGCCGGAGGTGATGGCGGCGGGAGCGGCTTATGCTCGGGAGACGGGGGCGGATTTGATTGATATTAATATGGGCTGCCCGGCACCTAAGGTGGCAAACAACGGAGACGGCAGCGGACTGCTGAAAACACCTGCCCTGTGCGGTGAGATTGCGGCGGCTGTGAAAAAAGCGGTTGACTGCCCGGTAACGGCCAAAATCAGGCTGGGGTGGGACAGGGTGAACGGTCTTGAGGTAGCTAAAATACTGGAGCAAAGCGGGGTGGACGCGATCTGCGTTCACGGCCGAACCAGAAGCCAGCAATACAGCGGACAAGCGGACTGGGGCGAGATTGCAAAAATCAAACGGGCTGTGAGCATTCCGGTGATTGCCAACGGGGATGTGACAGATGCGAACAGCTATCGGCGCATTTTGGAGGAAACCGGGTGCGACGGAGTGATGATCGGCCGGGGTGCCCTGGGAAACCCCTGGATCTTCCGCGAAATTCAGGGCGGCTGTCGGCCTTCTGCACAAGAACGGATCCGTCAGGCTTTGGAGCATACCGCCATGCTGATCGAGTACAAGGGAGATCATATCGGGATTTTGGAATCCAGAAAGCATGTTTGCTGGTATTTAAAAGGAATTCCGGGCAGCGGCGGCATCAAGGGCAGCGTGAACACCGCCGGAAGCTACGGAGAAATGGAGCATATTTTGCTCTCCTTTTTGGAAAAAATGCAATCAGGAAAAATACAATAAGACAGTGGGATGAGATATGAAAGAATTAATCAAACGGTATGCGGTTTTTGTGGCGGGGCTTTATTTGATGACCTTTGGGATCGCCCTTTCTATTAAGGTAGGCTGGGGAACAACCCCCCTTTCCACCCTTCCTTTGGTG
>JAXEOR010000045.1:0-14477 GCA_034117945.1 Clostridia bacterium
GACCCAAGCGTTTGGCCAAAGAGCCTGCCGCAATATTACGAACAATCACCTCTAAGGGCACAATGGAAACCCGTTTTACCACTGTTTCCCGGTCGGAAAGCTCCTCCACAAAATGAGTGGGAATCCCTTTGCTTTCCAGCAGCTTCATCAAATGATTGGTGACCCGGTTATTGATGGCACCCTTTCCCAAAATGGTTCCTTTTTTCAGGCCGTTGAATGCGGTGGCGTCATCCTTATAGGACACGATGCAATACTCCGGATTGTCAGTTGCAAACACCTTTTTTGCTTTCCCTTCGTACATTTGAACCGTTTTTTCCATTTTTATCATCCTTTCCGACCCACCCAATGAAAAACAAAACAACGCCTTGCCGTGAGCCGTGGACAAGACGTGTTATTTTTTAAGAGTGATATTTTTGTTCTACCGCAGAATTTTTTTCAAGAACCGCTTGGGCGGCCTCTTTTCTGGACTGATCCAATTTTGCAGCCAGCGTTGCATCCGAAACGGATAAGATCTGCAAAGCAAGCAAAGCCCCATTGGCTGCGCCGTCAATCGCAACCGTTGCCACAGGAATTCCGCTGGGCATCTGCACGGTAGAAAGAAGTGCATCCAGCCCGTCAAGGGTAGAAGATTTGATCGGAATCCCGATCACCGGCAGGGTTGTGTTCGCCGCAACCGCACCTGCCAAATGAGCTGCCTTTCCCGCAGCGGCAATCAGCACGCCAAAGCCCTTTTCCCTGGCCGAAGAGGCAAACTCCTTCGCCTGTTCAGGGGTTCTGTGGGCAGAATATACATGTACCTCAAAGGGGACCTCAAACTGCCGCAGCACCCCAATGGCTTTTTCCACAACCGGCAAATCACTGTCGCTTCCCATCAAAATTCCGACTTTTTTCATCCCAAAGTTCCTCCTTTAAAAAGAAAGGCGACTCCCTTTCTTCCTTATATTCAATCAAAAAGGGCAGCCCCGGTCAAGGGACTGCCCAGACGGTCGGCATTTTCTTGGTTTTTTGCTCCCCTGTGGTTCCCCACTGATCCGTCAGTCACAAAAAACTGCTTTATTCTATTTCATCTCTTATTATACCCGAAAACCGAACTGTTGTCAAGGCAGCGGCCCGACTATTTTCTTTCAAAAACCCCACATTTTTTTGGGATACTTGTACAAATAGACATTTGAAAGCAAACATCCTCTCATATCGTTTGCTCACGATATGAGAGGATTTGCATTTTTATTCAATGACCGTAATCCAGCCCTTGGGTGCTTCAATCCGACCCATCTGGATTCCCGTTAATGTTTCATACAGCTTCTTTGTCACAGGACCCATATCCTTCATTCCGCTGGGCAGACAGATTTCCGTTCCATGATCCACAATCTTTCCCACAGGAGAAATAACCGCAGCCGTGCCGCACAGGCCGCACTCTGCAAACTCCTTCACCTCTTCCATAGCAACCGGCCGCTCCTCTGCCTCCAGTCCCAAATATTCCTTGGCCACATACAGCAAAGACCGTCTTGTAATAGAAGGAAGAATACTGTCGGATTTTGGTGTTACCACCTTGTTGTCCTTCGTAACAAAAATGAAGTTTGCTCCGCCTGTTTCCTCTACATAAGTGTGGGTTGCGGCGTCAAGATACATATTTTCATCATAGCCCTGATTGTGAGCGTCCACAATTGCATGAAGGCTCATGGCATAATTCAACCCCGCCTTCACATGCCCTGTTCCGTTGGGGGCAGCACGATCAAAATCGCTTACCCGGATGGTCAGCGGCTTCACGCCCCCTTTAAAATAGGGGCCTACCGGCGTTGCAAAAACTCTGAACTGAAATTCCGTAGCGGGCTTTACGCCGATCACAGCATTGCTCCCGAACATATACGGCCGCAGATAAAGGGTAGCGCCGCTTCCGTAGGGGGGAACATAATCCACGTTTGCCTCAACGGTTTTCACTACCGCGTCAACAAACCGATCCTTCGGAAATACCGGCATTTCCAAGCGTTTTGCGGAATTTTCCATTCTCTCTCCGTTCAAATCAGGACGGAACACCACAATCTTTCCCTGCTCGGTGGTGTAGGCTTTCAAGCCCTCGAAGCAGGTTTGGGCATACTGCAAAACACAGGCGCATTCGTTCAGCACGATGGTGTTATCCTCTGTCAAACAGCCCTGATCCCAAGCCCCATCCTTGTAGTTGGAAACATACCGCTTATCCGTCTTTAAGTAACCAAAGCCCAGGCTGCCCCAATCAATATCCTTCTTCGCCATTCACGCTCATCCTTTCTGTATCTTCTTTTCTTTGTTTTTCATTATAACACAAAATTTCGGGAATTACAATACCGCTTTTCTAAAAAATCAGCCTGCAAACAACCAAAATTTTAGAGAGATTTATCAACAAAAGCCGGACTGATATGCAGCTTTGTCTTAGAATCGTTCAAGGAAATGCAGTAAGCCCCCCGGTTGATTTGCTTCATTGAGCCGCAGCCGTGCAGCACATACCCCTGCTCCCGCTCCTTCATGCAAACCACCAGGTCTGTTCTTTCGGTGCAGCATTCCAACTGAATGGTCACCGCCGACCGATCCTCGTTCCATTCCACCTGCAGCAGCTTGGTCTGAAATCCGCAGGTAACAGTTCCGGGGACATAATAGGTTTCAAACCATTTCATCACAGGAGAAGACAGGCCGGAAAACTGATGAAAGCCCGCACCCCGGCCGTTCTCCACCATAAAATGCTCATAGCAATTATAGGTTTCATCTGCCTCGTTTTTCCAAACCTTCAGTCCCTTGCAGGCAATCTCATAGGACAGATCATGTCTGCCATGATCCAGCAAAGCCTTGGACAAAATCCACTGATGGGGCATCCATACAGAGCCGTTCCAGTATCCGTCTTTTCGATAGTACCCGGCCGTGGTATCCACCACACTGACGCCAAACTTGGTCATCAGTCCCTTTTGAATATGCTCCAGAATCCCTTCTTCCCGATTGGACGGAGAAACCCCCACCAAATAAGGATACAGCCCATCCAGGCCTTTGTTGTAATTTTCTCCTTGGGCAGTTCGCAAAATCCCCGTTTTTTCGCCCTTTTCATTGTGGCACACATATCCGTAATATCCGCTTTCCTCATCCCATGCCTGCTCCAGTGCCTTTGTAAAAAAGGCAATGTCATCCCGGAAGAAGGCCTGATCCTCCGGCGGAGCAAACATCAGCAGAATTTTGGCGAACAACACCGTCATAGCGGTAGAAATCACCGGGGTAACGTATGTTTCAAGCTGCTGCCCGTGAACGTACACCTGAGGGGGATAATCATCCCACCCGCCGCTGTTGTAAAACTGATTCCAGGTTTGCAGCAGGCCGGTTTTCGGCGCTGTTCTTTTTTTATCGGAATAAAACTGATAATAGCGCTTCAGGGGCTGATAGTATCGCTGCAGGAGTGCTTCGTCTCTGGTTTTCTGCCACAACTCCAAAAAGAGAAAAATCTGCGTTGCAACAGGAGAGCCGTGCATAATAAAGGCACAATCCGGATCCTCCGGCTCCACCAGGTAGGCATTTAGGCATTCCTCCGCCCGTTTTAAGGATACGGCACTTAAGCCAACGCCGATCATGCCGCTATCCCAGGTATAAAGAGAATCCCATTCCCGGCCGGGGCAGTAATGCTTGATCCACCGCTCCTTACAGTAAACCGGATATACCACGTTGAGCATGGTCACTGTCGCCTCTAAATTCTGTGAAAAGAGATACGGTTCCCCTTCCGGGTTGCAGGTAAAGGAGAAATAATCCTCCGCCTTGCTCGGTTTCTCCTCTCCGCAGCGAATGGTCACATGAATGGTTTTTGTTTCTCCGGGCTGCAAAAACACCGGCCGAAGAAACAGATCTGTAAAATGCCCTTCCGTTCCGTCCGAAAAAATCTCGGTCACATGATTGTGAATGCTGGCAGCCAGCATCCGGCCTGCATCATCACAATAAAATTCACGAATCTTTGCGTCATCAAAATCCCATGCGATGTCATACCTTTTTCCCAGCTTTTCATAGCACAGGCTCATTTGGTTTTTGCCCTTTATGATATGAGGAATCCGCTCCGGCTCCGTCTCTTGGAAGGAAGCCTGCTCCAGACAGCAATGATCCGCAAGAGCAAATCCGTCCAGGGTAAGTGCAGAGCAATGAGGCTGAATTGTCAGGGTTTCTCCCTGCAGGGTTTCAAAGGGAAACACCACAAAGGTGAATTCCGGGCTGGCTGGCAGAATCAGATCAAAGGTGCGATTCCCCCGGCTTACGGTCACGCAGGTCTCCTGATCTGCTTTGTAGCGAAGGCCGATTTGCTTGGTGGCTCCCGAAACCGAGTAACACAGCTTGGAAATAAACTGGCAGAAAACACCCCGAATACCGGAAAATCCGCTTCCCAGGATTTCCCCCTTTTTCAGGCCGTCACAGGCATTTCCCTCCCTCGTTTCAATGGCGCTGTAATCGCAAGCGCTGCGCCAAACTGCCCCCTGGGGCATCTGAGGTTCACGGGGGCGAATCTCACGGTGAAAGGCCGTCGGATACCGCAAGGAAAAGCACAGATCCGCCTGCACGCTTTGAGGCAGCTCGGTTCGATTCACGAAGGACAGCTCCGCCCGGCACACCTTGTCCGACACCTCAAATTCCGTATCCAGATACACCCGATCCTTATGCTCCAATTCAAACCGATAGCAAAACCGTCTCCCGTCCGCAGAAGCCTTCCAGGCATGAGCACCGCAATCTGCCACGGTTGCGGGTCGGATCAGGCTTCTCCGGTAAAATCCGGGAAAAATATCAACATCAAACCGAATCCCCTTCTCCTCGTCTAACACATGAGAAAGGCCGGTATATACTTTATTGTAAGGCCCCCAGGCCGGTAAGGATAAGCTGTGATTTTTCATATTCTGTCCCCTTCGTTCTGCTAAATTTTCTGTCGTTATGCCCGCTGCCCTTTTGCCAGCCGATTGCAAAAGGCAGCAGCCACCGGGTTTTTCTCTTTATGGCTCAAATCCACCTGGCAAATCCGAACAGTACCCGCTCCAAACGACCACTGAGCACAGGCCAATTTTTTTCTCCATTCCCCGTCGTCATCCTTATTTCCGGTTGTGAGAATTTCCTCTGTCTGTTCCGCTTCAAAGGTGGCATAAATAAGAGGAACAATTCTATCCTCTTTTGAGTCATACCACCATCCGAAATCATTGGGGGCAAAGCCTTCTACCAGCGGATGGCCGGTATCCCGAGATACCACATAAAGAGGATGCATTCTGCACTCTGTCACCCTAATTTCCTTGCCGCAGATCTCATAACACCCCTTCTCCAAAGGAGCAAAGGTCACCGTTTCTCCGGAGCGGATTTTTTGTTCTATGCCCTCCCTGTCCTTTTGATACTCCTCATAGGACAAAAGAACTAAAGGCTCCGTCTTTTCCTCCGGAAACACAGAAAAGCTTTCCTGGGTATACTGCACTAAGGTTCCCTTTGAAAAGGCTCCCATCGTCACCCGCAGCGTACTTCTGCGATCCACACAAGGAATGGAAAAGAAGAGTTTTCCCTGGAAATAATCCTCTCTGCTGTCTTCCTCGCCGGAGGCTATCACCTTCCCGTCCAGCTCAGCGAAAAACCGCAGCTTTTCCGGTCGTTCACCGTCACAGCACAGATACGCCTCCAGCTCTGCCTTCTCCCCGCCGAAGAAGGTGAAGCGGTCGCTTCTGATATTGCAAAACACAGGCTCCAAGCAATCCCGATAGGCAAAATAGGCGGGCTTGGGGTGGCGCTCGCAGTCCATAATCGTTTTCATCCAGCCGCTGGGAAATGCGTCGATAAACAAATGAATGGCAAAGGTGTTTACATTCGGATTTCTTCTCATGGCGGCGGTCATCATTTTTGTTGCAAAATACTGATGCCGATGACTTTCCGACACCCACTCCTCCATGGAATGAGGGGTCTCATAAAAGCAGTAATGGAAGGGCGCTGTCTGCGCTCCCACAATATTGGCCGGATCAAAGGGCGGCCGAATCCATTCCTTCGGGTACCGTCTTTCCATCAAATCAACAAAATCCAGCCCCTCTGCGCCAAACTCGCCGCAGCCATAGCACCAGCCCGGCTTTACATCCAGCCAATAGCCCTTGTGCAGCTTTCCGAAATCCAGTCCGTGACCGTTATACCACAGGCTGTAGCAATGGTTATCCGGCAGGGATTCGCTGGGGGGATCGTAATCCCCGTCCACATGCTTTGTCACCCGGTCAGGATTCATCATATGTACCACATCGTCCGCTGCCTGAAAAAAGTTCATCAGCTGCCCCCGGTTCACCATGCACTGAGGCATGTTTTTGGCATTGGGAAAGGGCTCGTTGATATAGCTGTCCAAAATGCAGCAGGGATGGCTGCGGATCAGCCGCTCCATCTCCCCTGCCTGGCGAATCGCCTCACAGTATTGATTGATTTTCAAGCAGCCAAACATAGGCAGATCGGTCTGTATCATCAGTCCCAGCCGGTCACAGTAATCATAAATCTCCTGCTGCACCGGCCGCTGAGTGATCCGCAGAAAATTCATATGGCAGATTTTCGCCAGCAAAATATCGTCAATCAGCTGATCCCAATCCTCCCGCATCACGTCCTGCTGCTCAAAGCCCATGGTGTTGGCTCCCCGCAGCCGGATTTCCTGCCCGTTCAAATAAAACTTGCCCTTAGGCTGGCTGTTTTTGTCCTGAGTAAAGGTTCTTACCCCAAATTGACAGGATTTTGCAGACACGACCTTTCCCTCAATCAGCATCGCCACCTGCACCTGATACAGCCAGGGAGTCTGAGGGCTCCAAATTCTGGGGTTGGGAATTGAGATAGGTAGCACAAAGGTGTTGCAGCCCCGCTCTAAAAGCAAGGGGGTTCCGGCACCCAGCTGGCCGGAGGCGATCAGTCTGGCTCGAGTGAGCGTATCCCCCACCCCTGCAGCAATGCTGGTAGAGGGCGTTACCACATGATTTTCATACACCGTTTCCTGAAAATTCTGACCGTAAACAGAAATAGAAAAAGAAACTTCCTGCCCTGTAAGCAAGCTGCTGTGACAATCCACCCAAAGCTCACTTGCGGTATCATTCACACGGGGAAACAGGTCGGTGATCACCGTTTCAGGCTGCACCTCCACAAACACCTTGTTGTAAATTCCCATGCCGGGAGGGCAGTGATGCCAGCCCACCTCAGGATCATCCCAGCCCGGGCCTGTGGCGGCATAAATTTTATCACCGTAGCTATGACCTTGACTACTGTCATTTCCTCCCATGACGAAATCGTTTTTTACCACAATCTTCAGCCGGTTATTTCCGGGCTGAACCAAATGGGTAATATCAAAGGAAAAGGGAGCGAAAAAGCCCTCGTGGCATCCAGCATAATCCCCGTTTACAAACACCTCTGCCAGATAGTCCACCCCAAGACACCGAATCCACACCCGCTGCTCCTCTTCCAAAGCGTCCAGCTCAAATTCGGTGGTATATTCTGCCCGATGCTCTCCCCGAGGACCCTGATAATGGGGCAAGGTCACCTTTTCAGGCAGCCCGCCATCTAAGGAATAGGTAAATTCCTTTAATTCTACTCTGCTTACCATTTCCTTTTGCGGGGGTGCAAAATCCTGCAAAAAGGGACGGTACTGCTCCCGCATTCTGTCCAGCTCCCGGTCAAGCTGCTCCTTGGTTCTTATTTTTTCCGGGTAAGCAAAGGCCTCTCCCCCTGCCTGCAATGAAAAAGTCCGACCGTCCAGCGGTCTGGGCCCGGGAGAAATCAATCCCCTCTCCTGATCCACATGATACCCGGCCGCAATGTCTGCAAATTGATCCTTCGCCATCTTTCTTCTCCTCTTAATTCTAAAATACTCTTCTGTCTATCGTTATTTCACAACCCTGACTTTCCGGCTTGTGAAAAAACTTTTTAACCTTCCGCATCAAACATGGCTGCTGCAAATTCCTGGGGATCAAAGGGCTGCATATCCTCAATCCCTTCTCCCACACCAATCAGCTTCACGGGGATTTGCTGCTCCGACTGAATGCCGATCACAACCCCACCCTTGGCAGTACCGTCAAGCTTGGTTAACACAATCCCGGTAATATCTGCCGTATCTCCAAACAGCTTCGCCTGGGAAAGGGCATTTTGGCCTGTGGTAGCGTCCAGCACCAGCAATACCTCCCGGGAGGATTCGGGCAATTCCTTTGCCAAAACGGAAAACATTTTGTGCAGCTCATTCATCAAATTCACCTTGTTGTGAAGGCGGCCTGCGGTATCGCAAATCAGCACGTCAACCCCTCTTGATTTTGCGGCACAGGCTGCGTCATACACCACCGCCGCAGGGTCAGCACCTTCCTGATGCTTAATCAAATCAACCCCTGCCCGCTGAGCCCAAATTTCCAGCTGATCAATCGCTGCCGCCCGGAAGGTATCCGCTGCCGCCAGCAGCACCTTTTTCCCCTGTCCTTTCAGCATAGCGGCAATTTTGCCGATGGATGTTGTTTTGCCCACACCGTTCACACCAATCACAAAAATCACCGCCGGCGTTTTGGAAAGCTCCAATTCGCAGGACGACTGTGACATCATCCCCGCAATAATGGATTTAAGCTCCTCCCGAAGCTCGTCTGCATCCCGCAGGGTCTTTTTTTTGCATGCATCCCGCAGCTGGCCGATGATCTCCATGGAGGCATTTACCCCCACGTCCGCCGTAATCAGTGCCTCCTCTAGCTCCTCAAACAGCTCCTCGTCTATTTTGCGGAAGGATTTGAATACCTCCTCCACCTTTTCTGAAAAATTGTTTCTGGTCTTTGCCAGCTTTTCCTTTAATCCTGCAAAAAAAGCCATAACTTCCTCCTACTTTTTCTGTTTATTAAACTCGTCAAGCTCGTCCATATCCAGCATAATCATCCTGGAAATTCCCTTCTTTTCCATGGTGATGCCGTACAAACGGTCTGCCGCCTCCATGGTTCCCCGGCGGTGAGTCACAACAATGAACTGAGTTCTGTCATTGAAGGACTTTAAATAATTGGCAAACCGGAACACGTTCACATCGTCCAGTGCCGCTTCGATTTCATCAAAAATGCAGAAGGGAGCCGGTCTGGTTTTGATGATGGCAAACAAAATGGCAATGGCGCACAGAGCCTTTTCTCCGCCTGACAGCAGCATCATATTCTGCAGCTTTTTCCCCGGAGGCTGCACCTCAATTTCCACACCGCTTTCCAGCACATTGTCAGGATCGGATAAATACAGCTTTGCATTTCCTCCCCCGAACAGCTGCTGAAAGGTTTCGGCAAAATAAGTGTTGATGGTTTCAAACTGCTGGGTAAAGATGGTTTTCATCAATTCCTGCATTTCCTTGATGACCTTCTCCAACGACTTTTTGGCCTCCAGTAAATCGTCCCTCTGGCCGGACAAAAAAACAAACCGTTCCTTCACCTGCTTAAATTCTTCAATGGCATCAATATTAATATGCCCTAAGGATGCAATCTCTTTTTTCAGGGAGCCGATTTCCTTTTGCGCCTTCGGAATGCTTTCCAGCTCCTCATGATATTCCATTGCAGTGGTATGGGTCAAGCCATACTCCTCCCACAAACGATTGATGATTGCATCAATCTCAAATTCTGCCTTTGCTTTTTTGTTTTCAATTCTACCCGATTCTTTCTCCAGGGTCAGTATTTTCTCTCTGCACTGCCGGGACAGCTCCTGCTTTTGGGCAATCACATCCTGATCCCCCTGTCTGCTTTGCTCAAGCTGAGTAATGGTTTCTCTTTTTTCCTCAATTTCCTGATTCAACTGCTGAATCTGATGCTGCTTGAATTCAATGTCAGAGGACAGCTGCCGGTTTTTCCCTTCCGTTTCCTCTGTCTGCGTCACCCGGTGACGACATTCGGTCTGATGAAACTCCATTCTGCTTTGAAGAGAATTGAGCCGCTCCTTGCAAAGCTCGCTGTTTTTCTCAAAATCCAGCACATTCATTCTGCACTGAGTCATTTGATTGGACAACATTTCCCGCCGGGAAACCGCTTCCTCATAGTCTTTTTGCGCACGAGCGGCATCCTGCTCAAGCAGAGTGCTCCCCGCCGTAATTTCAGAAAGTCGATTCCTTTTCTGCGCCGTTTGATCTGCAATCTCCTTGATCCGGGCGGTCACCTGATCATAAGAGGTCCCAAGCTCCTCCTCGGTTTTTTGCAGCCCGGACAGCTGATCATCCAAATGCTTTTTCTCCGCCGCAAGCTGAATCAGGCGGCCTGTCAGTGCCTGATCCTGCTCTGCCAGGTGCTGGATTTTTTGCTCCAGTTCCCCTTTCTTCTGCTCCTGCTTTCCGACTGCCTGCCGGCTCTGGTCAATTTGCTGTTTCAGCTTTTCCGCCTGAGCGGTCAGCTCCTTTTTATCGTTCGCCCTGGATAAAATGCCGGCCTGCTTATTCATAAAACCGCCGGATATCGATCCTCCCACATTGCACAACTCACCCTCCAGGGTCACAATTCTGAATTTATGCTGAAATTTTCTTGCCATGGCGATGGCATGATCCAAGGTATCCGCCACCACTGTCGCCCCCAATAAAGAGGACAAAATATCACTGTATTTGTCATCCGCCTGCACCAGCTGGGAGGCAATTCCCAAAAAGCCGGGACAGTCTTCGGCATGATAGCCAAACTCTCTGCCCTTCACAGAAGAAATGGGCAAAAAGGTAACCCGCCCCAGTCTGTTTTGCTTTAAATAGGCAATGGCCTCCTTGGCATCCTCCTCCGTTTCGGTAACGATGTTTTGAAGAGCCTGGCCGAGAGCGGTTTCCACCGCCGTCACATAAGCGGAATCCACGCTGATCAACTGAGAAAGAGCACCGTGAATCCGAACCCTTTTCAGCGCCCCGTCTTTGTTCTGCAAAATGCTTTTGGCACCCTTTTGATAGCCCTCAAATTCCCGCTCCATATCGGTCAGCATTTTAATCCGATCTGTTTTAAAGCGGTAATCTGCCTGCTGCTTTTGCAACAATTCCTTTTGCCGGCGCAGTGCTTCCTCGGATGCCTCCAGCAGCGTTTTCGTTTTGTTCAATTCAGCCGAAAGCCCGTCCTTTTCCTGCTGGCACAAAGCGGCAGCCTGCACTGTCCTGTCAATTGCCTGTAACAGCTCGGCTTGCTCCTGCTGCCTTTGCTTGCGTGAAAGCTCCAGCTCCTCCCGCCGGCTTTGATAGGTCTGCTCCAGGGTATCTGCATGAGCCAAGGCCGCCTTTAGTTCTCCCAATTCTGCGGTAGCCTCAACCTTATCCTCATTTTTTTCCTTTAATATTGCTTCTGTCCGACCAACCTCCTGCTCCGCCTGCTCAAGAGCATGTAAAAACCCGTCCTGCTCTGCCTTGGCCTGCTCAATGGCAGAAACAATTTCAGCCAGCTCCTTCTTTTTCTCCTCCTGCTCACGCTCATTGTTCCGGATGGCCTCTTCAAACTGCTGTTTCTCTCCCTCCAGCCGTTCCAAAAGGGTTTCATTTTGCGCAATCGTATTCTGAAAAATCGTAATTTCGCTGAGATATTGCTGAACTCTTCCTTCCTCCGAAGAAATGGCCTCCCGCAGGCCGGAAATTTTCTGCACCGTTTCGGAATTGCCGGCATACAAATCGGCAACCTGCTGATCCAACGCCTCCAGCTCCCGCTGTTCCTGCTCCTGCTGGCTTTTCACATCCGCAATGGCCTGCTCAATTTCCTCCAGTGCCTTTTTATACTTGGAAAGATTCTCGATGGATACACTGACCTCCAGCTTTTTTAGCCGCTCCCGCAGCAGCAAATATTGCTTTGCTGTTTCCGACTGACGCTCCAAAGGACCGAGCCGATCCTCCAGCTCGGTTAAAATGTCATACAATCTTGTTAAATTGTCCTCCGTGCCGGCCAGCTTTCGTTCCGCCTCCAGCTTACGGTACTTGTATTTGGAAATCCCGGCCGCCTCTTCAAAGATCTGCCGCCGATCCTCTGCCTTGTTGCTTAAAATTTCGTCAATTTTCCCCTGTCCCACAACAGAATAGCCGTCCCGTCCCAGGCCGGTATCCATAAACACCTCGTGAATGTCCTTCAAGCGACAGGCGGCGCCGTTGATGAAATACTCGCTTTCCCCGGAACGAAACACCCGCCGTGTTACGGTAATTTCCGCAAAATCAATTTCCATCCTGCGGTCGCTGTTATCAATGGTAATGGAAACCTCCGCAAACCCCAGAGCCTTTCTGTCCTGGGTGCCGGCGAAAATCACATCCTCCATTTTGTTTCCCCGCAGATGCTTCACGCTTTGCTCGCCCAGCACCCATCGGATTGCGTCTGAAATATTGCTCTTTCCGCTTCCGTTGGGGCCTACGATCATGGTCAGCCCCTGGCTGAAATCAAGCGACACCTTATCGGGAAAGGATTTAAACCCCTGCATTTCCAATCGTTTTAAATACATAAGAATCTCCATTCCGCCCTTTATTGATCTTATATATCATATAATTTTTCTGAAAATTTGTCAATAGGAATTGACAAATTTCAGCGTTTTGTTTATAATGAATTTAAAGATTTTGAAGGGAGTTTTTTGCTTGAAACAGTATGATGTGGCGGTAGTGGGCGGAGGACCCTCCGGCATTGCGGCGGCACTGGCTGCGGCACACTGCGGTGCCAAAACTCTTTTGCTTGAAAAAAACGGCTATGTGGGCGGCATGAGCACTGCCGGCCTGCTGAATTTATGGTGCGGCAATATCCAGGGGGGCTTATACCAAAAAATTCGGTCAGCCACTGTGGAAAAGCGCAAAAGAAGATGGGTTTACAGCCCGGAACGGCTGAAATCCTATTATCTGGAGCTGTTGGAGGAGGCTGGCGTTACATTGCTGCTGCACTCCACATTTTATCAGGCCAACCGTTCCGGCTCACGGATTGACAGCATCAGCGCCTTGTGCGGCGGATCCCAGGAAACCGTGACTGCCTCTGTGATAATCGATTCCACCGGAGACGGCTTGGTGGCAAAATCCGCAGGCGTTCCGTACAGCAAGGGCCGCGAGAGCGACCATCTGATGCAGCCCATGTCTTTACTCTTTACCGTCGGCGGTGTGGATGACAGCCGGGCGGTTTATCCCACCTTCGGCACCAATCCGGAGCTGGAGGAAAAAATGGAGGAGTTTCTGGAGCAGGGCAAAATTGACAGACCTGCAGGACACGTCATTTTGATAGAGGGCTTTGATCCGGGCACCGCCAGTGTGAATATGACTAACGTTATCAGGGTAGATGGTACCAGCGCCCGGGATCTGACAAAGGCGGAGCTGCTCACCCGCCGGCAGGTTCCCCAGATTGTGCAGTTTTTACGAGATTGCGTGCCGGGCTATGAAAATTGTTATCTCCAACAAACCGCCAACACCATCGGTGTTCGGGAAACGCTGCATTTTGAGGGAGACTATACCCTGACCGAGCGGGACATTCAGAATCAGGTGATTTTTGAGGATTGGATCGTTTCCAATGCCTCTGCCTGCTTTGGAAACCACAGCTTAACCGGCAGCGGCTCGGATGTGAACAATCTGCCCTACCACCAGGAGCGCTATACCATTCCCTACCGCTCCTTTTTGCCTAAGAGAATCGACAATCTTTTGCTGAACGGCCGCAACATTTCAGGCACTCACATGGCTCATTCCAGCTATCGGGTGATGCCGATCTGCATGGGAATGGGTGAAGGGGCAGGTGTTTGCGCCGCATTTAGCGCAAAGGGAAACATTCCCCTTCGGAGCATTCCGATCAAGGAGGTACAGGCGGCTTTGATGGAGCGTTTCGGCGTTTTGCCCCCTCAGCAAAATCAGGAAATTTTATAACAAACAACATTTCATCAGCATAGAAAGGAAAAAAATATGAAAAAACCGCTGTTTTTACTCTCTTTTTTGCTACTGGCTTATCTTTGCGGCTGCAATTCTCAGGGAGCACCCCAGGCCATTTCGCCCTCCCCAACTCCCCAGCCCGTTACCATTTCATTGGCTGCTGTGGGAGACAATCTGATCCATAAAACCGTTTATCTGGACGCAGCCAAAAGGGCTGCCCAAAACCCGGAAAAGGAATACGACTTTCTGCCCATGTATCAGCCTGTGGCAGACCGGATCAGCCGGGCGGATATTGCCTTTTACAATCAGGAAACCCCCTTGGGAGGTACGCAGATAGGCTTGTCAGACTACCCCTTATTTAATTCCCCTCAGGAGCTGGGCGAGGACATGGTTTCCCTTGGATTTGACGTTGTCAGCCATGCCTCCAATCATATCTTTGACCGGGGCGAAGAGGGCATTGCAAATACCATTCAATTCTGGAAAACCCATCCGGAAATTACCCTGCTGGGGATCAGCGACGGCACCTATCCGGAAATTCAATATACCGAAGTGAAGGGCATTAAAATTGCCTGGCTTGCCTATGGCTACGGTACCAACGGCCTATCCTTGCCGGAAGACAGTGCCTATTCGATCCGCCAAATTGACGATGAGCAAATCTGTCGGGCAGCCCGGGAGGCCAGAAAGTCTGCTGATT
>JAXEOR010000046.1:0-11353 GCA_034117945.1 Clostridia bacterium
TGCGCAAAAAAAGCGGACTGGTGTTTGACGTTCACCTGATGATTTCCAATCCGGAGCAGTATGTGGAGCAGTTTGCTGTGGCGGGAGCGGATCTAATTACATTTCATGCAGAAGCAACGCCTCATGCTCACCGGGTGGTTCAGCAGATTCATGATTGCGGGAAGAAGGCGGGGGTTGCCTTGAATCCGGCGACGGAGGAAAGCTGCCTGTCTTATTTAATAGAAGAAATAGAGCTTGTGCTGCTGATGTCGGTGAACCCCGGCTTCGGCGGGCAGAAATACATTCCGTCCGTGACTGAAAAAATCCGGAGAGTCAGGGAAATGATAGGAGGCAGACAGATTGAGCTGGAGGTAGACGGCGGCGTTACGCTGAAAAACGTGGAAGAAATTCTTGTGGCGGGAGCCAATGTGATTGTTGCCGGCTCCGCTGTGTTCGGACAAGAGGATATTCCGGGTGCGGTTCGATCCTTTCTAAGGAGGATGGGAGAATGAGCAGGCAGGCAGTGATTTTCTGCGCCGGGGAAATGGACGAATTAACCTCCTTTTATTCTGAATTGCCAATTGACAAAGGGGCGCTTATCGTGTGCGCAGACGGCGGGTTCCGGCATGCGAAGGCACTGGGAATACGGCCGGATATTTTGATCGGCGATTTTGATTCCATAGAAGAAAAAGTGCCGGAAATCCCCAGATTAACCTATCCTGTCCGCAAGGACGCTACCGATTCCTTTTTAGCGGCAGACTATTGTCTGGAGCAAGGCTGCCGAGAGCTTTGGATCTTGGGTGGGTTTGGCTCCCGCTGGGATCACAGCTTGTCAAATATTGCATTGCTGAAATATATTCAGAATAAAGGAGGTCGGGGCTTTTTACGAGACGCCAATAACGAAGCCTTTTTGCTGGAATCACCGGCAACCCTTGCCAAACGAGAGGGCTGGTACCTGTCTCTTTTGCCTTTTGGGGGAGATGCAAAGGGGGTTACCGTAACCGGTGTTTCCTATCCGGTGGAGAAAGAGACCTTTTACCTGGCGGACAGCTTAGGAATCAGCAATCAAATCAAGGAAGAATTTGCAGAAATTTCAATTGAACAGGGGCAATTGCTTGCAATTTTCTCAAAAGATAAAAAAAGGAAAGAAAATTTGTAAAAATGAAACAAAATTTTAATATAAAGTACTTGCAAAAAAAAATAAATAGTGTTATAATATCAATATAATGTCGGTAGGTTTGTTTTTTTGCTATCGATGAGTATAAAAAAGGAGGGACATTTTTATGAAAAAGTTTTTTCAAGCAATTTGCCTGGCGACAGTGTTTGTGATGATATTATCGCTGGGTGCTTTTGCGGCCAGTATTGAATTGGATACTCCGCAGGTTGATACGGCGGCAAGAGAAGTGGTTTTATCCGGTAAGGTGGCAAGCCCTGCAGCAGATCAGCAGGTAACGATTGTTGTTTTGAAATCCTCAGCTTCCTTGAGCAGCATGACAGACGATGATATTGTTTACCTGGATCAGATTGCTGTGAACTCTGACAACACCTTTTCTTTTTCCTTCGGCATCGCAGCCGATAAGGGAGATGCCTTCACGGCTTACCTGGGCGGAACCGAGGTAGCGACAGTGGCGTATAAGGCAATTAATCTGGGAACTGCAAAACCCGGTGATGTAACCGGAGACGGAGCGGTTACTTTGGCTGACTATAACCTGGTTCTGGCTAACTATCAAAAGACAACCTCTGTTGGTGACGCTAACGGAGACGGTGTAGTTACCCTGGCTGACTATAATATGGTTTTGGCCTATTACGGAAAATAAGGTTCGGTTAATTGAGTTACGAAAGTAATGATTAACATAAAATTCAAAAAAGAAGAGAGGATTAATTATGAAACTCAAAAAAGGCATTTCACTTCTGCTCGTTTTGACAATGGCATTGTCTTTCATGAGCTTCGCATTCACTGTTGCAGCAGCAAGTGATACAGCGAATATTACGATCGTTGCTGATCAAGACACTGCGGGCCTGAAAGCAGGAGACACGTTTGTGGCAAACGTAAAGCTGAGCAGCATTTCTGCGAAGCAGTTAAGAGGGGTACAGATTGCGGTTAAATTTGATCCTACCGTACTACAGATTGTTGATAACAAAGGCGCCGCCGCTACAACGGCAGCAAAGGGAACCATTTCCTGCGCAGATATGTATGATACTGAAGAGGGAACAGGGTTTTTCGCTGTTTTGCCGTCCACGGTAAATAATACCGAAGGAAAGCTTACATATTCTATTGGTAAACACATTGACCTGGTAGCTCAGGAAGATGCGAATGTGCCTTGTGATTCCGGAGAGTATGTTGCAGTGGGAATTCGCTTTAAGGTATTGAAGGAAGGCCTGACCGGCTTGGGATTTGATATGAGCGGTGTGGAAGTATATTGCTCTTCCTTAACGGAAAAGGCTGACGTTACTGATGTAACGGATACCATTCGGATCGGTATTGTAAAGCAGGATATTACCAGTGTTGATGCTATCGCAGATCAAAAGGTATCGGTTGACACCTCTTTGGAAGACGTGATCAAGGGTCTGCCTTCTGAGGTTTCTGTCAGCTTTGATGACGGCACAACCGGTAAGGTAAAGGTAACGGAATGGGCTTGCTCTTCCTATCAGCCTGAAGTTGGCGGAGATTATACCTTTGAAGGAACCCTGGAGACTTCTGAAAATATTACAAACAGCACTGGCTTGAAGGCTTCTGTAAAGGTAACTGTTACAAAGCTGGATATCGTCTCCATTCAGGAAGGTTCTGTGAAGGTTCCTTTCGGCGCAACCAAAGATCAGATTGACGCTATGTTGCCCGCAACTGTAACAGCTACAATAGAAGGAGATAAAACAGTGGAGCTGCCTGTAACATGGGAGTATACCTATACTGCCGGCACAACCACCGGTGATGTGGCAGCAGCAGGAACTGTTGATTTAGGAACAAAATATTTGAACACAACGGGTTTGAAAGCGGCCTATACACTGAAGGTCAGCGAAAAGATCGAGACAGAAACAGCAGCTACCTTGGTGGACGGAAGCGTTCCTTCCTCTATCACGGTTGCTTATGAGGATAAGAAAACAGAGGCTGATGTAGCCGCTAAGCTGCCTGCAATTGTAGAATTGAAGGTTGGAGAAAAAACAGTTTCCGCATTTATCAGCTGGAAGGCGGGCGAGGGCTACACTCCGGAGCTGGCAGGAAACTACAGCTTTGTAGGAACCATCACTCTGCCTGAAAACGTAACAATGGATTCCAATACCGTTTCTGTTGGAGTGGTGATTTCCAAGGAGGTAAATCCGGTTGTAAAAACAGTGGATTACACCTTTGAAGATCAAAATATTAAAGCTAATTCTTCAACCTACTTATATTCCCTGTATCCTGCTGAGGTTGATGTGACCTATCGGGATGGAACAAAAGGAAAAGAAGCCATTGTGTGGGATGCTGCCTCTCTGGGATATAAAGCAAGCAAAGCAGGAAGCTATACGCTGAACGGTAAGGTTGGCGATGTTGCAGTTTCTGCAAAGGTAACCGTTGTAGGTGGTGGTGATAACGACAGTAAAACAGTTTATATTTACATGAATGGCAACACGGTGAACAACACCACTCAAACCATTTTAACCGGTCGTGCATTTGCCTTGACCGCTTCTGAAAGCGTTACTTGGTCCACCAGCAACAGCAGTATTGCTATGATCACCAAGGAAGGCAGACTGATCGGTAATGCGCCTGGTATTGCAACCATTACTGCTACCGGCAGCACCGGAATCGGTGTGTTCTATGTGAAGGTTGTTATGGATCCTTCCACCCTGGCACAGGTTGTAGACGGCGACGGTGACGATGGTGAGGAAATTGTGATTCCCTTCTCTGACTTAGGAGATTATTCTTGGGCTACTCGGATGATTTGCAAATTGGCTGCAGACGGCGTTGTATCCGGCCGTACCGCAACCCTGTATGCACCCGGTGAGAATGTAACAAGAGCAGAATTTGCCAGCCTGCTGGTAAGAGCATTTAATTTGAATGCTTCCGGCGAAGGAACTGCATTTAGTGATGTGGCTGCCGGTGAATGGTATTACACAACGGTGCAAACAGCCAGCTCTCTGGGGGTTGTGTCCGGTTATGAGGATGGTTCCTTCAGACCGAATGATCAGATCACCCGTGAAGAAATGGCTGTGATGAGCGTTCGTGCCGCAAGAGCTGCGAACATCACCATTCCGACTCTGGAGACTGTGAACTTCAGCGATGCAGATCAGATTTCCGGTTATGCACAGGATTCTGTAAACATCCTGTCCTGCGGTAAAATTATTAGCGGTATGGGAGACGGAAGATTTGCTCCTCAGGAAACAGCAAACAGAGCTCAGGCTGCAGTGATCATTTACAAGCTGAGAGAGTTGAAATAATTGTTCTGCTAAAATATGAGATGTAATACAAATGGCTGTCTGAACAGGCAGCCATTTGTTTCAATCCAGGTGAAAATTAATTTTAAGAAAAATGAGATTTAGGGGGTAATAACGTGAAAGTTTCTTTCACGTTATGCCTCTGGCGGATTTCATTGTCCGTGCGAAATTTTCCTCGGCAAGTCTTTGGAAACGCACATGGGCGAAAAAAACTCTTATCATTCTTAGCCCTGCGGATAAGAGAAATTTAATTACTATTTGTGCCGACGCAGGGCGGCGGAATGGAGATTATTATGAAAAAAAGGTTGGGCATTTGCTTACTGGCATTGATGATGACCATGTCTTTTTGCCTTGGCGCTTTGGCCGAGGAAGATACCGGTAACATTACAATTCAATTGTTATCAGCACCTCAGCAGATCGGTGATACAGTGCAGGTGCAGGTTGCTATCAATGAAATTACCGCAAAAACCTTTTATGCTGCCGATGTGGTGCTGTATTACAATCCGACAGTTTTAAAATGTACGGATGAGCCTAAAATGGGACAGCAGCTGAGCGACAGCGGTATCATGACCAAGATTTATACAAAAACGGATGACAGTAAGGGCTTGGTTCGGTATGCTGTGGGAATGACGCCGGAGGGATATCAGGAAGAAGGCTTTGCCGTTCCTTCCGGAGAATTGGAGCTGTTTACCGTTTCCTTTGAGGTGATAGGTCAGGGGGATATGAATCTCCAGGTGGGCAGCAAGGATTCTGCCCCTGCCTATGTTGACAATTACCCTCAGGGAGCAGAGCTCTATCTGGGGCATTTGCTGGAGAAAGCGGCCTTTGAGCATCAAAAAGTTTCTTATGTGATCGGGGAAAAGGGCGATGCGCTGATCAGCGAAATTTTGCCCATCGATCCCATTACGGTTTCCTACGGCACAGAGGATATTGCGTCCTATTTGCCGGAAAAGGTTTCTGTCAAGCTGGATGATGGTTCTGTGAAGGAAATGGGAATGACCTGGTCGGGGTATTTGTCCACTTACGATCCCACCATGGTGGGAGTCTATTTGTTCCGGGGAGAGCTGCAGGAGGAAGCGGGCTATCAGAATCATCAGGGATTGTTCTCTATTTTAGCAGTAACGGTGACACCCCAGGAGGAAACAGGTGGCGATTCGGAGCAAAATCAGCAGGGGACAGGTTCTCAGACTGGCAGTAACAAACCTGCAGAACCGGAGGAAAACAAGCCTGATCAGGAGCCTAACGGCACCGATCAAAACGTGGAACAGAACGAGATGCTGTTCGTGGATCTGAATACCGTTCCCTGGGCAGCCGAAAAGATTGTTGCACTGGCTAAGGAGGGGGTGATCAGCGGGGTGGCTGAACATAGCTTTGCACCCAACGAGCCGATAACCCGGGCTCAGTTTGCAGCCATGCTGATACGAGCCTTTGATTTGCTGGACGAAACAGCTTCCTGTGACTTTACAGATACTCCCGAGGGAGCGTGGTATTATCAGGAGGTTGCCAGCGCAAAGACTGCGGGAATTACCGCTGGCTATGAGGACAACACCTTCCGTCCGGACGCACTGATTACTCGGCAGGAGATGGCGGCTATGGCTTTTCGGACAGCGGGTATCGCAGGGATGACGCTAACCTCGACAGTGGATCCCGTAAGCTTTTCAGACGAAGGGATGATTGAGGAATATGCTGCTGAAGCCATTTCTGCAATGCAGCGAAGCGGCGTGATCAGCGGTATGGGAGACGGCAGCTTCGGTCCCGAGGAAAATGCAACCCGAGCTCAGGCGGCGGTGATTATTTATCAGCTGTATCGGCTGAAATAAAGGAATGAAGTTTTAGGCGCCCCATATCCGGGCGCCTTTCTTTTTGGTTCCTTTAGGCGTGGAAATAAATCCCCGGTTTTACCGGGGGAAAATAAAAGCTTTAGCATGAGAAAACCTCCATGATATAATAGTAAATGCTTTGGCGACTGCATTATTAAAAATATATCATGGAGGCTTGAAACGTGATAAAGAAAAATATCAATGAAATCAGACACACGGCACACTCAAGTTATAGATGTCAGTATCACATAGTATTTGCACCAAAATATCGAAGGAAAGAGATATATGATGCGTTGAGAAAAGATATAGGAGAAAACTATGTGCGCAAAGGGATGTTCAGATTCTTGATGCTGAAGCGTGTTTAAATCATATTCACATGTTGGTGAGTATATTATAATTTATGGGGGTTCTCAAGGAAAAAATCGTTAATGATATTTGATAGGCATGTGAACTTAAAATATAAATACGGTTCAAAAAATTTTTGGTGTAGAGGATATTATGTTGATACGGTTGGCAAAAACAAAAAAATAATATGAGAATATATCAGGAATCAATTGGAGGACGATTATTCTGCAGGCCAAATTAGTATAGAGGAATACACAGTCCCGTTTACGGGCAGCAAGAATAAGTAGGCAAAACAGGCAGCCGCATGTGAGCGGCTGCCTGTGATAGTAATGGGGTGTTAAACTTTTAGTGCCCCTTTTAGGGGTTAAGCCTGTAATTGAAGTAGTAAAATAAAAGTAGATACATGGTGGTTTTCTATGTGCTACTTTTACTTGACAAGTTCATTTACTGGTGGTTATGATTTATAAGCTTTTATGAGGAAAAAAGCTGTTTACTCAGAAGCAGTTCCTTCCTTCCGGGTGATAAAGAACACAGCAAAAAATCCGGCGGTGGCTGTCAGCAAACTGAAAAGGGCTGTCCAGCCTGTGGGGATCCCGGGGAACAATTCCGGAACGGAACCGAAAATAAAGCCCAACACTACCAAATAGGTAAATTGGGGAGCCCGTTCCATGGCCGTCTCCATTATCTTTGCAGTCAGCAAGATCCCAAGAACAACACCGATCCCCAGAGGCAAAATAGAGAGAATATGAAGGGTGCTGATGGCCTGCATCACTTCTTCATACAACCCCAACATCAGCAGCATTTGGGAGACACTGATACCCGGCAGCACCAGGGCAACGGCGATAATCACGCCCCCTGCCAGCTGCAGCAGTATGCCGCCCAACCCTCTGTGAGCTTCAGCGGAAAACAAGCCTTCCGGCAGCAGGGAAATCAGATAGACCAAAAGAATTCCGAAAAGAGGGTAGGCAATCGCCTTCCAGGTGAATTTCTTAACCTTTGCCGCCCGGTAGATCATGGGCGCTCCCCCTACCACACAGCCAAGAAAAAAATATTGCATGGTCATAGGGTATTTTTCCAGCAGATGCAGCAGGGATCTGGAGAACAAAACCATTCCAGACGCTGCCCCGGCCAAAAATTCAATGAGAAACAAAATACTGTCTTTATGCAATCGAATGGCGTGATTGACCGCAAAAATCAATCGGTCGTAAACACCCAGGATCATAGCCATAGATCCGCCGCTGATGCCTGGGACAGTCATAGTGCCGCCGATCCATGCACCCTTTAAAACAGTGATTAAGATATTTTTTTTCATACTGTCGTCTCCTTCAGATAGGTTCTTAATGCAGGCAGTGCCTTTTCCATACAGGCAACACCGCAGTTGTACATCATTTTTAATTTTTCCGGATGCCGTTCCGTTCTTTCCCAGCCCTTTGTCTGCTCCGGCGCAATCAGAAAAAGCTGCCCCTGCTGCTGCAGTTTTATGATTTTTTGATGAGCAATGTTATATTCCTCTGCCCGTCGGCTTAAAAGCCGACGGAATTCCGGGTATTTGTGCAGCACTGCCCCGGCCAGTCCGACACCCTGCTCCTTTTCCTTGCGATAGCTGATTTCGCGGGTGATGATGACGATGTTTTTGTCACAGCCTCTTCGTATGGCCTCATCCACCGGAATCGGATTTGCAATGCCTCCGTCCATATATTTTTTTCCGTCAATCTCAATAATAGGGAACAGCAAGGGGAGAGCGCAGCTTGCCTGCAAGGCTCGCCAGGTGGGATCGTCTCCCGTGACGGGCAGATATTCTGTTTGTGCTGTTTCCACATTGGTTACTGCTGCGATGACCTCCCCCGGGAATTTTCGGTAGGTTTCGTAATCGAAGGGGAGGTATTGATTGGGCAGCCGGTCAAACACAAAGGGAATGTTGTAATAGCTTCTGTTTTTGGGGTTCAGCAGATGGCGTAGCCCCATATAGCGCTTATCCGGGAAATATGTCAATCCAAGTTCCAGGCTCCTTCCCATTTGGCGGGATACATAGCTGACGCCGTTGGCGATCCCCGCAGAGGCACCCACCACCACATCTGCCATAATATTTTCCCGGAGTAAAACATCCATTACACCCACTGAAAAATAGGTGCGGCTGGCGCCTCCTTCTAAGGTTAATCCTAGCTTCATTATTTCAGCCTCTTTTACATTCGTTTTTCAAAGCATTGCCGCCGGTACCAGCAAAACGCTTTTCTTATTATTATAACATATATTTTTCGTAACGTCAATTCATGAAAAGGAAACTTAAGAGATGAAATTTTGTTTACCAGAATATAACATAGCATAAAATTTAAAAAAAGTGTTGACAAGGAGGGGAAAACGTGGTATACTACAGTAGTTAAATATGTTTTTTCCATAGACAGCAGGAGTGCCTGGAGCTTTTTCGGGTGCGTAACCTATAAGATCCTGCCGAGGAGAACGATTCCTAACATTGTTTTTAACATGATTTGAGAGGGGTTCTTTGTCTATGGGCAAAGAACCCCTGTTTGATTGATTTACATGCCGTGATTGCCAACACGGTTTGTGAAGCCGATGAAAGTTCGGCATATAGGGTTTTGTTCGCCAAAGCAAAGCCCCACTCTTGCCAATATCGTCTGTTAGGAGGTGAACAATGGTATGCCAAATGATAAGGTGCTGGAACAAAAGAAAGCAATGGTAGAAGAAATAGCCCAGAAGCTGGGTGAGGCCGCCGCCGGCGTCTTTGTTGATTACAGAGGTTTGACTGTGGAACAGGATACAAAGCTCCGTAATGAACTGAGAGAGGCGGGGGTTGAGTATAAGGTTGTGAAAAACAGCCTGATCCGGTTCGCTGCTGAAAAGCAGGGTCTGAGCGAGTTGGATCCGTTTTTGAACGGACCTACCTCCATGGCACTGAGCTATACGGATGCGGTTGCTCCTGCGAAGGTCTTATCAAAGTTCGCAAAAGAGAACGAAGTGTTTGAAATTAAAACCGGTTTTGTCGATGGGAAGGTAATCGGCCTCGATGAAATTAAGTCTCTGGCGGACTTGCCGTCCAAAGAGGTTTTGGTTGCAAAAGCTCTGGGTGGCTTGAATGCTCCGATTTCCGGATTTGTAAATGTGCTGAATGCAAATCTGCGTGGCCTTGCAATTGTTCTGAATGCAATTGCAGAGCAAAAATCAGCATAATGAAATTGTAATTGTGGAGGTAACGTAACAATGAGTGAAAAAGTAACAAACCTGATTGAAGAAGTAAAGAGCCTGACCGTTTTGGAACTGTCTGAACTGGTTAAAGCTCTGGAAGAAGAGTTTGGCGTATCTGCGGCTGCTCCTGTGGCTGTAGCTGCTGCTCCCGCTGCCGGCGGTGCTGCTCCTGCTGCGGAAGAAAAGACCGAATTTGACGTGGTTCTGAAGGAAGCTGGCGCTTCTAAGCTGAACGTAATCAAGCTGGTTCGTGAAGCTACCGGCCTGGGTCTGAAGGAAGCAAAGGACGCTGTTGATAAGGCTCCTACCACCTTAAAGGAAGGCCTGGCAAAGGAAGAAGCAGAAGCGTTGAAGGCAAAGCTGGAAGAAGCCGGCGCAACCGTAGAATTGAAGTAGTTTCTGTTTTATATTTTTTATGCAGAAAAGGGATGATTCTGTCAGAGTCGTTCCTTTTTTTGTTGCTCCAAACAGGAATATCTCAGGCTTTTCTTTCGTATGATAAAGTTACATTTATTCGGAAAAAAGGATTGAAAAAAAAGAGAGAATGTGTTATAATAATGTAAAATGTTTGTTAATTTGATGGATTTCGACAAAATAAGATAAAGAAGAGTGTGAGAAAAATGAGCCTGTGGAAACGGATTTGTCATGGGATTCTATCTGCCGCCAAAAATGCAGGAGAGCGGCTGAGAGCTTCCCGAGGGGTGAAGCTGCTTTTGCGCTGTTGGGATAAAATCAAGGGGCAGCCCATCGGACTGGCGATTTTTGTTTCTTTTATCATGAACCTGGCGCTGGAAATGCTGGGTCGTCATTCGGTGCTTGGAGGGATTACCTATCTGGTGCTTCATCCATTTATGTTTTTGATGAACATGCTGATTATTTTGCTGACCATGTGCATCTCCTTGTTTGTTCCCAAAAAAACCTTTGCTTTAATGACGGCGTCGGTGGTGTGGCTGAGCTTGGGCGTGATTAATTTTATTGTGCTGGGATTTCGCACAACGCCCCTGTCTGCTATTGATTTTGAAGTGATTAAGTCGGCGGTTGATGTGATTCCGGCTTACATGAGCATGGGAGAAATCATAGCCCTTTTGATTGCTGTGATCGCAGTTCTGGCGGCCTTGGTCTGGTGCTGGATGCATACCGGAAAGCTGAAAAGTGCTTATAAAGCGGCAGGACTGTTCTGTCTGGGAACGGGACTGGGCGTTGTTACGCTGATGGGGCTGACGCTGAACACAGAGGTGTTTGCTACTGATTTTCGCAATCTCCCCAGAGCTTATCGGGATTATGGGTTTGCCTATTGCTTCACTGCCAGCATGATGGAAAACGGGATCAACAAGCCCATGGATTATTCCAAAGAGGCGGTGAATTCTCTTTTGAACCGTTTGAATAGCGTGGGAGATGGGGAAGGAGAGCAGACCCCGAATGTGATTGTGGTGCAGCTGGAATCCTTTTTTGATTTAAACCTGATGAAGGGTGTGGAGTTCAGCCAAAATCCCATTCCTAATTTTACTGCCTTGAAGGAGCAGTATTCTACCGGAAAGGTGAAGGTGCCGGCCTTGGGCGGCGGTACGGCAAATACGGAATTTGAAATGCTGACGGGG
>JAXEOR010000047.1:0-4632 GCA_034117945.1 Clostridia bacterium
GAAGAGGATTGTGATGAATGGCCATGCCAACCGCCCGGCAGGCTCCAGGCCTTCCCACCTGCTGTGCCAGTCTTTGATAAGACCAGGTTTCACCATAGGGAATCTGCCGTAATGCCTGCCATACCCTTTTCTGAAAATCAGTGCCCTCCAAATGGATCGGCAGTGAAAATGTTTTTCGCTGCCCTGCAAAATATTCCGCCAATTGCCTCCGGCATTCCTGCAAAAGAGGGCTTTCCTCCCCCGCCTCCCCTATTCCGAACCGAAGGGCAGCCAAGGCACCCTCCTTCTCAAAAGCCGTCAGATCTCCTATCGGAGTAGCAAAGCTCAAAGCCTTCATAGATGACCTTCCCCCATCCCTTTTTCTTCTATTGTATTCCTTTTTTCAAAAAAGTCAAGCCCCAAAAAACAAAGGGAGCCGGACAGAAATAAATTTCAAGTCCGGCTCTTTTCAAAAAGGAGATGAGAACACAATGATCCTTCAATTTTGCTCCCACATCACGTCTCTGCGAAACAGCAATTCCGTCGGCTGCCAGCCGGTTTCAAAATACCCGCTCATCTGTTGGCTCCAATTCCGCTCCGGTGTATTCGCAGTATCCAGACTGCCCCGGCGAGTCTCGCCGGGAGTCGGCGGATTCTCGTCATAATACACCAGCAAGGTACCCAGCAGCCCGATCAGCGCATACTTACTTTTTCTGATCCGTTCCTCCTCCTGCAACTGATAATGATAAAAAACATAGGGTGCCACACCATCCTCCCTCAGCCTTGCAATCTGAAATTTTGGCCTGGAGGAAACAGTGCGTCTCCACTTCGCCCCCTCCTTCGGAAGATTATAATAAAAGATCTGGGGCACCTTGATCCAGCTTCTCCCATCGGGAAAGGGGGTTGTTTTTCCCTTGATAAACTGCTCCGGCACCAAGTCCACCCCTTCTGTTTCTCCATACAGCCAAAGAGTATTTTTATACCGGGCGGCGGACAAATACAGCAGTCCCGGAACCATAAGGGGCGACATGCTGCCTGTTCCCCCCATTCCAAAATACAAAAACCGCCGGATCACACACATTCCTTCTTCCGCCTCAAAACCGCTCTTGCATAATGGCGAAAACATTCCTTCCGCTCAATGATCTCGGCATTCTTTTTTCCGTTTAGGCGCAGTAAAATGGAGAAATCAGGATCCTCAACCAGGCAAGTCACCGCCCGCTCCGCCTTCCGATCCCCACGGGCAGCGCACCGAACCAGGGTGCTGAAGGCTGTGCAAAACAAGGAATAGCGGCTGGGATCCAGCTGACCGATCAGCCAATCTGTATAGTCTCCCGTATAATTGGCCTTCCCCACCAAATAAACATACCGTTCCTCCCCCGGCCGCAGCAGCAGCTTGATTCCTGCATCATTTCCCTGCAGCGCAAGAGCTTCTGCTGCCGCCAAAGCAGTTTTGGGTAGAGTCAGGCATTCCAAAAGCTGTTTTGTATTCCAATGCTTTGCCCCATAGTAAATCCCGCAGCCTCTCTCTTCCCCATTTTGAGATGCCATACATTCTGCCGTTTGCTCCCCGGCCTTTTTCATCATAGAATCCAGCTCCGGCAGCTCCTTATAAATTCCCCGGCGCATCATTTCCTGCTGAATGGCGGGATAACAGTCTGCCGGCTCCTGACCCTCCTTCAAGGAAATCACCGCCGTCATGGCCACCGCCTCCCCCGACCGCATTACGTTCCGCTTTAAGCGAACGCTGGCCAGGGCATCATGATGAATGTCCATGCTTAAGCCCGCCGCTAACAGTCCTTTACTGCCCTTGGGGATCACCGCCCCCATTGGAACAGGCTGGGTCAGGATGAGATGAGACAGCCCGCAATAAACAAAATCCTGAACCGTTTCACTTTCAAACCCCAGGTCATACAAGTGGGTATCATAACAGGAAGAGGTATAAAATAATGGCTGCTTTACAGGCTGCATCAGTAAAATATCCTCCCCCGTCAGGCAGTCCTCCCCCACACAGGAAACGCCCTCCCGTTTTCCGAACAAGGCACCCAGATACAGCATAGAGTGCTTTCCCGGCTGGCTGTATGCCCCCACTTCATCCATATGAGCATAGCCGTGGGTAATGGCTTTGGAAACAGCCCGGCAGTCTGAGGTATCTACAAACCCGTTGTCCCGGTACACATGCTCCAGCTTTTCCTCCTCATTTTCCACAAATGAAACCAGGGAGTAGGTCTGGCACTGGCCGTCATGCTCCCGGCCGATTTTTACCGGAAACCCCGCCAGGCGGCACACGCTGCCCTCAGCCGTTGCATCAATCACATATCCGCAGGAAATATCCCGCTCCTTCCCTTCGCTTAACAGTCTGACGCCCACAACCCTACAGTCCTCCATCCAGACCCCTGTAACCATACTCTGATAACAAATGTGCCCGCCCAGCTGCTCCAGTCTTGTCTGATAGTATTGCTTTTTGGCATCCGGATGAATTTCCTCGTTCCATTTTTTCAAGCCGCAGTAAGACCGAACCGACTCCCGCTTAATATCCAGATCCATTTTTCTGCAGTTGCTTTCAAATCCATCTCCGTAATAATACCCCATCACAATGCCGCTTCCCATGCCCCCTAAAAAGGTGACCCGTTCTACGCACAAAACGCTGACATGCTCCGCAGCGGTAATGGCGGCAATCACGCCCGCCGTACCTCCTCCCGCTACAATGATCTCATAGTGCTCTTGAAAATCAGGCCGGCATCGCACAGCCGTATGCTGATGATTTTTGATTGTTTTAAATTCTAACATCACTTAATTGCTCCTCTATTGTTGACCTCCTGCCCCAAAGCCCTGCTCATAGCACCGAAAGGGACTTGCCTGCTGCCCCGCTGTCTCCAGCTGAACCGCTCCCATCACATAGCGCAGCTCAGGATGTGCCAAACGGTAGGTCTCAAACTGCCGTCTGGCAGAAACAAAATTCCCTTCCACCGGCAGATGCAGCACCCGATAATGGGGATTGAAATGCTCCAAGCAATCCGAATTTTTTCCCTGCACAAGAATATTCCAGTAATAGCTGCTGCCCCGTGGGCGAAGATCCACCACTCGTTTTGCTTCAAGGCAGAGAGCTCCTTCGTCGTTATGAGCGATGACAAAACGGTCTGAAATCTCAGATACCATTGTCTGATATAAAATTTCAACGTCCATCTGCTCCGCCTTTTGATACAGCCAGCAGGCTCCCTGCACAGGATCCGCCAAAGCACCCCGAAGAAAGCCCGCCTGCTGGAACTCCCGATGCATCCGCTCTCCCCGCTCCGTTTCAAAGCCGGTCTCCGCCCGGCGCAGGCAGGGGGAAAAGTCGTCTAAATAAACACTGTCCGACAGGATCAGATTTTTTCCCCCGCTGGCCTCGCAAAATCCTACCGCCCAGTAGCCGGCGCCGATCAATATTGTGTCATACATAAGCTGTCCCCCTGTTAATCCATGGTCACCTTACGGATCAAGGCGTCAATCACAAAAGTATCCTCCTGCGCAACAATTGACCCGTCGCTCATGACAATCAACCCTCTGTCGTCCCAGAACACTATTTTTCCAAGGGCTTCTGCAATCGCCCGCAAAGGCACCATGGTTCTGTCTTCTATGGTCTGCGCCGGAACATCCAGCTGCACCGTCTCGCCATCCACCTTCATGTCCTGACTGCCAATTTGCAGGGAAATCGTTTTTCCTGCGGCAGCAATACCTACCGTTTGCGTTTCTTTTTCCCAGCTCACCTGGGCACCGAAGCTTTCCGCAATAAACCGAACAGGAACCAGGGTTCGATCATTCAGCACAACAGGCTGTACGTTCCTGTTATCAGGATCCACCAAGGTCTCTCTTCCTTTGGCAACGGCTCTGGGAGAACCAATGTACAAAACAACAGAATCCTTTGCTGATGCCTCTATTTTCTGATCCAGCAGACCTATTTCAGAAAAAGGAATGGGTTCAAAATCGGGCAGCTTTTGATATACCTCGCTGTCCTCCAGAATGGTAAAGTCTTTGTTTTTATAATCCGCAAAGGCCTTTGTATCCTTCAGCGTAATGTTGTTTTCAAAGGTACCGTACTGAATAACCTCACTGGCCAGATTATACTCCGGCGTTCTGTAGGAAACGTTTCCTGTGATGGTATTATACTTCGGCACCGCAGGATCATCCTCCAGAATGTTGACCAGCTCCGGATAAGTCTCCGCCCAAATGCCTGTAGTATAGGGAACCTCCTTCAGACGGGTCATCATCTGGCTGTCTTCAGAAGTATCCGCCCAGGTTAAGCCGCGGTTATCCATTCGGAAGGGCTCTTCGCAATCGATCATCACATTATTGCGGAAGGTATTGTTCCTGCCGCCACCAAACAGGGTCGCCGCATAAACATTGTAAATTACATTGCCATACACCTCGGTAGAGGAATGCATATCGTCCAGATATATCGCCTGAATTTTCATGCCGGTGGTGGTGTTGATCATCTTCATGTCATGAATATAATTGTAACGAATTATATTGCCCCGGCAGGTCCAGTTTCGACCGGAATAAATTGCGCCCTGGTCAGAGGTTTCCATGCATGCCTTAGACACATCGTTATACTCCACGGTATGGTTGTTTCCATAGTACAGAATGGCAATACTGGCACACTCGCTGACATAGTTA
>JAXEOR010000048.1:0-17094 GCA_034117945.1 Clostridia bacterium
GATTCCAGAAAAAAGCTGATGCCTGTGGCGGGCAGCGACTTTCCTCAGTTTTCGGAGGAGTTCCCCTTCCCGGACGTGTTCTACAACGGCCAGGAATATATGCAGTGGAGAAATGAGGAGCTGTACCGTCTTCAGGAGGGAACTTGGAGGAAGGTAGAGCTGCCCTCCAGTGCCATAGAGGTGTTCCAAAGCCGCAGCAGAAATTATGACATCGTCAAAACAGACTGGGGCTATGCCGCCCGGTTCTGCGGCTGGGACGGGGGCGTTGACTGGTGCATCGGCAACACCGCCTCTCAAAATAAAATCTATCTCTTTGATAAAAACTTCCGGTTCCGCTCTGTCTGGGAGACACCCACCTACGTGTACGATCTTCTTTCCTCCAACGGAAAGATTTACTGCCTGTCGGATGATATTTACGAAACATCAGACGGAAAAAGCTTTTCCAAAACAGAGGGTCAGGCAAGCTATCCGGAATGTAACGGATTATTTACCCTGGTGCGGGAGGGCAGCGTTTTGTCCCTACGGGAGCCGGACAAGGGAGACATTCCCATCCGGTATGAATCCATGAACCCTCCCCGGGAGGCAAAGGCCACAGGCGGCCTGTTTTACTGCCGCAAGTCTTGGAAAACCTATTTTTCCGATCTGGACACGCCTAATATCCTATCCGTTTCCACAGACGGCCTGTACTGGACTGATTTCCAGCTGCCCAACACCTTTTTGGAGCTAAAGAAGGTGCTGTACCTGAATGGGAAAATCTGGATTGATGCCAGATACCAGACCTTTGTGCTGGACTATCAGCCCCCCGAAACGGTTCGGATGATTTTAAAGGGAGAGGCTCTGGGCTTTGAGGTGCCTCCCGAAACGCAAAATGACCGCACCATGATCCCCGCCCGGTTTTTGTTTGAAAAGCTGCATGCAGCGGTAGACTGGAATCAGGAAACAGAGGAGATTACCGTAACAGGTGCCGGTCATACCATCCTGTTTCAGATCGGCCGGGAAACCGCAGTGGTAGACGGAGAGGAGCGCCCTCTTGACGCACCCCCCTACCTGTCCGGCGACAGAACCATGATTCCTCTGCGGTTTTTGGCTGAAAATCTGGGCTATCAAGTAGACTGGGATGAAGCCCGCAGGCTGGTTACCGTGAAATAACCGCAAAAAAACTTTTTGGTCTGCCGGCCGTATTGTATTGCCGGCAGATTTTGTTTTTACCCGGGCAAAATTTTGCGGAAAAGACTTGCAAAAAGGGCGCAGTTCTGCTACAATGAAAGTAAGCTTTTTTCCGCACCTTGGGGGACGGCGGCGGATGGGATGCATCATCCGGAGCAATTTGAATACAATGATAACAAACCAAAGGTTGAAGGAGGCGGATCCCCTTGCAAAAGCAGGGCTCATTTCGAACAGCTGTTGAAAACTTTTTTTACTATTACAAGTGGCACACCATTTTTGCCCTGCTGGCAGTGTTTTTGGTGGTTACCACCATCATTCAGGTGAAAAGCCGGATCGATTATGATACGACAGTGGTGTTTCTGGGTAGCTTTGGCCAGGACGAGGCCTCTATGAAGGAATTTCAAGATCACATGGAGGCGGTCATGGCGGACGCCAACGGTGACGGCACCGTCCATGTACTGCCCTATTTTCTGATGATCACCGGCGATTCCTCTCAGGCACAGCAGGACGTAGCCGCCGTTGTGCGGATTCAGGGAATGCTTCTGAACCGGGAGGCTTCGGTGCTGATTTTAGACAAGGACTCCATGCTCGCTCTGGCGGAGGATGGAGGGCTGGAGGATCTGCGCCCCTATTATGAGGAGTACGGGCTGGAAATCGGAGACAGCACCTACGGGATTCCCATTTCTGCGGAAAACCCGATGTTTTCTATGTTTTCCATGACCGACAGGCAGTATTACATCACCCTGCTGTATCCGGGGGAGAACATGACCGAAAGAGAAACCCTGGATGCGCAAAATGCCAAAATGCTGCTTCGGATGGTGATTGAAGGGCAGCAACCATAGAAATAATTTTTTTAATAGAAATAATTCGTTTTTATTAGTTGTTTTTGATACAAAAAAGCTGCACCTGCAATCAGGGGCAGCTTTTTATTGTTCGTAACGCTCCATCATAACAAGAACAGGCTTGATTTCAGAAGAAAAAGAGATCTTGGAGCAAGTCTCCTTCCCCGTCTAAACAACTGCAAGAAATTACGGATTCACAATTTCCACTTCTCCCAGGCAGCTTTCCTCGCTTTGCTCAGGCACTTGGGGAACGGGCTCCGGCTCGGTTACAACCGGCTCCTCATATCCAACAGCCTCCTGCTGGACGGTTTGCTCATAGCCTCCCTGTTCCTGGGGAACGGGCTGCTGATATTGTTCCGTTTCCTGGCTCCATACATCAGTCTCTGCCTCCTGAGCCTCACGCTGTGCCTTTGCGGCCAATTCCTGCTCCTTGGTAGAAACCTGGCTGTTCAGAGCCTTGCTTTGATAAACCACAAACACCACTGAATCCTCGCACCGCAGCTCTGCTTGTCCGTCTATATCCTTCATGCCAAAGGAGCTCAGTTCCGCCTCGCTGCCGTCCGCCAGGATCAATTTCAACTGATAAACCGCATTCAGTGCTTTTTCGGTTTGGCCATCAGAAAGGAGATCTTCCGGCGTATAAAAAAGCTGGGCAACCTTTCCCTGGATCCAAACGTCCTCCTCCTTCATCATATCGGCAGGATACTCCTCCCGGTCGGCTCTTTTGATCATCACACCGGTAATATCCTGTCCCACGCTGTTTTTCAACAACAGGGAATAGGCCTGATCCGACTGATTTCCGATGGTCAAATCGGCTATCTGAACCGTTTCCTTCACAGGCTCCGCCTTTTTCTCTTCCTTGCCGCAGCCCACCATTCCAAGCATAGACAGGGCAAGCAGCACACAAATCATTTTTCTCATTACAAATCTTCCTCCTTGTTTTCAAATTCCGCAGAAGCCACAATGGCAAGCTGCTCTTGTCGCTTTACAATCACATTCACATGAACCGTCCCCGCCGGGGCGTCCTCCTTCTTCAGATACATCTGATACCCCTCTCCCTCAGGAGAGGAAAGGTAAAAGGGCAGATAGGTTTTACACACTCCATTCCCATCCCGGACAGACACATAGATTTCGCTTTTCTCCTCCAAAAAAGCCGGATCAATCCAGCCCCTTACGGAAAAATAGGAGCCTTCCATTTCCCCTTGGACGGTAGATTCGGTAGCAACCTGAACAGCAGTCATGCTCTCCCTCTGAGGAGCCGGCATAACAGGCGCTTCGGATGCAAAGGAAAAAAGCCTGCGCTCCACCCGCTCAATCACAACAAAATCCGGCCGATACTGCTCAATCTGGGTCAAATGATAAGGCACCAGCCGGGAAAAATAACCGTAATGAAACTCCTCCGCCAAAAAGGGAAGCAGACTTTCCCCAAAGGAATCCCGAAACATCAGAAGGGTTCCCTCCTGATCGGGCTGCTCCGTTTCAATCCAGTTTTCCATATAATCCTCTGTGGGGCAAAGAAAATTCCAGTCCCTTTCATAAATGACGTCCCGTTCCGGCTTGGCTCCCAGGGGATACAGCATGGTATCCAAATCCCCCATATGCACCAGCTTTTCAGAATAAGGAACATTCAGATAGGTCTCATGGGGCTTTCCCATCTTCTCCATCAAAGCCCGGTAAGCAAGCACCGCTCCCTTTTGATTCCAATGAGAATCCCGTTGAAAATAAAGGGGTTCCTGCTGATGCTGAAACAGGGAATATAAATCCACATACTCAATGCCCGCCGCCTCCAGCCTGTCTGCCAGGGAATCTATATTTTTTCCGGTTCCAGCAAGGTAATTGGACGGCATATACGCCCCGTACAAGCTATTTTTGTTGGGCGCCACCGTAATCAAAAGGCGGCTGCCCTGACTTTCGACATATTCCTGCATCAGCTTAAGGTTATGCACCAAAGCAAACCAGGTTCTTTCGCTGAATAAATTTTCGCCCTGATAATCCTCCAGAGTTCCACTGTAATACAGCCATCCATCCTCTCCCAAAATCACCTGATCGGTAGTGCTGTGCTTGAAAAGAGTGGCATAAAGCTTTGCATTGGCTGTTACCAGCTGCTGTCGAAAAGCAAAATGATCTTCAAAATAAGCCCCCCAATCGGACAAATAAGACAAATTGGGCTTGCCCTCCTTGTACCCGGAGGGAATTTCGGCAAGCGGCGTATTTTCTGCCGTTGTATTCGTTGGCCAAAGGCTCATCCCGGCAAAAGGCAGCAGCAAAATGATCCACACCACTGCAATAAAAACAAAGGCTTTTGTTCGGTTCATATTCCTTTCTCCTAAAATCGAAAATAAATAAAGGGATTATAGGTGCCGGCAGACAGGTTCAGCAGGCACAAAACAAGCAGTGCCAGGCTGTACAAAAACCCCGCAGACTCCCAAATTCTGACCCAGGTCTTCTTTTGATACATCCGACATTTCATCCACTTTGCAACAGGCAGACTGCCGATCACCGCAAAAGCCAGAGTTGCGAAAAACAAGGGCGTCAGCTGGGCAAGCAAAGCAGGCTGCCGGGAAAGGGAAGCTTTCCCGAACATGGCACCAATCATTCGGATTCCCTGACCAAAGCTGTCCGCCCGAAACATCACAAAACCGACGCAAACCACCAGCAAGGTATATAAATGCCGCAAAAATCCGGGCATTTTTTTAAGAAAGGGAAGTGCCTCCTCCGCCAGCATCCAAAGTCCATGCCACAGCCCCCAGACCACAAAGGTCCAGTTGGCTCCATGCCACAGCCCGGTGGCAAAAAACACAATCAGTTTGTTGATGCAGGTGCGCACCTTTCCCCGGCGGTTTCCCCCCAGAGGAATGTATAAATATTCCTTCAGCCAGGTGGACAGGGAAATATGCCATCTCCGCCAGAATTCTTGAATGCTTTTCGAGATATAAGGATATTTGAAATTCTCCAGAAAACAAAAGCCGAACATATGCCCCAATCCAATGGCCATATCGCTATAGCCGCTGAAATCAAAATAAATCTGAAACAAATAGGCAACCGCTGCCGTCCATGCGGCAGGAGTGGAAAAGACCTGCTCTGCAAACAGCGCATCCGCCGTTACCGCCATGGGATTGGCGATCAGCACCTTTTTGGACAAGCCCAAAATAAACCGGCGCAGTCCAAAAGCAATTTCAGAGGGATCCCCCTTGCGGTCGTGAATCTGCTCCCGGATATCATGATATTTAACAATAGGCCCGGCAATCAGCTGGGGAAAAAAGGAAATATACAGCATCACGCAGGCCAGGCTTTTTTCCCCCTTCGCCTCCCCCCGATACACATCAATCACATAGGACAGGGCCTGAAAGGTAAAAAAGGAAATCCCAATAGGAAGCGCCAGCCCTGCCAAGGGAAAGCGGCTTCCGGCCAGCTGATTCACCGTTTGTATCATCATATCAAGATATTTGAACACAAACAGCAGCCCCAAATTCAAAACCACCGCCAAGGCCGTAATGCCCTTTCTGCCCCTGTTTGCAGCCTCCAGCCATCTGCCGAAGCCGTAATTCATCAAAATACTGCCCAGCATCAGTAGCACATAAACGGGCTCGCCGTAAGCATAAAACAGCAGGCTTGCTGCAATCAGAAAGCAGTTTTTAGCCTTCAGAGAGGGAATCAGATAATATCCCAAAAGCACAATCGGCAAAAACACGCACAAAAACACCAAGGAACTAAATACCATCTCCACTCACTCCCAACGATACCTTAATACCGGGCTGCCCGCCGGCTGCATGTAAAAATTATACCGGCCAATATCGTCTTGGGATTCCGGATCGCAGATGTAAGAGCTTCCGTCGATATTGATGATGACCCAGCCGTGAGGCCCGTAGCCCCCTCTTGCCAGTCCCACCTGACCTTGAATAAAATGGGCGTCATACCCCAGTCCCAATGCCAGATAATAAAAGGCGGCCGCATAGCAGTAGCAATTGCCCTGCCCCAGCTCAAAGGACTGGAGGGCATACCATTCCGCCTCGGTATATCCTTCCGGGGGAACCAAGGGGATGGGCAGCTTTTGATAAGAGGTGTTTTGCACCACCCAGTTGTAGCAGGAATATAAATCCCAGCCCGCCTGATCGTACACCCGATACACCTGGGTCCACACTCTCGCCTGAGACTCCTTCCCCTCCAGCAAAACAGAGGTTCTGCCCAAGGGCAGCTGCATTCCGTTAGAAAGCTGCAAATAAAAATCCACCGTATAGGTTCCGAAATGAAATTGATGATCCGCTGCCTGAATCAGGCCGCCGTAAGAGCCGTCCTCCCGAAGCTCCAGCTCCTTCCAGCTCATATCGCTTTGATCCTCCGCACACCAGGTAACCGCAATCACCCTTTCAATGTCATCGGAGGCGGTAATCTCCCCTGCCTTTGCCCAAAAATTTCCCAGCTGGGTATCCATTACCACAGCACTCATCGTCTGCGCTCCCGCAAACACCGGAACATCCTGCAGCTCCTCCGGCATTAGCTTTTGGCAGAAATGATACAGCAGCACGGCAAAGTCTCCCCGGGAGACAGCCTGCTCCGGCTTTAAGGTTCCATCAGGATACCCCTCCACAATCCCCTGCTGCACCAGCCAGCCCATGGCTTCTCCTTGGGCTTCCTGCAATAAATCTGCGTCTGAAAACTGCTGCAGGGAATCGATTTTTCCGATATCAAAGCCCTGATGGCCGGCATACCGGTAAAACAGCTCTCCCATTTCTCCTCGGGTGATGGGCTGCTCCAGTTCCTCCGTTTCATAGGAAGATACTCCCGATTCCGACCCCCATGCCGCCGCAGCACTGTACCAGGGCTTGTCCGTCTCCTCCGACAGCGGCGCATCCGGCCGGCCGGAAAGATTCCACAAAATCAAAAGCAGCTGAGCCCTCGTCACTGTCAGATCGGGAGAAAACTGATTTTCCCCCATTCCGGTCATCAGCCCCTTTTGAACGGCGTATTCCACAGCATCATAATAATATTCCTGGCCGGACACGTCATCAAACATATTTGCGTGAAAATAAACAAGGGGCTTTTCCTCCGGCATCTGCTCCGTATCAGCAAAAACAGCAGTACCGGAAAGCGCCAGTACCGCAGTTAATATGCAAGAAATCATTCGTTTGTTATGTATTCCCATTTCAAAACCTCATTTGCTTTTATCCTGTTCAGTATATCACAGTTCCCCTGTGCTGTCAAGAAGGAATCGGCACCCCTTTTTTTCCCATTTCAAGCGGGCCGATCGGGCACCAAGCCTTTTCTACAGCCCAAGCTGCCAAAAGGCCTTGATCCATTCGTCTGCAATCAGCTGGTGACCGGCCAGAGTGGGATGAATTCCGTCCCACAGCCAATATTCCGGGTTGCCCTTTTCACAAAGAGCCGTAAACTTGTCCTGCAGGGCTACAAAGGGAATGCCCTGTTCCCGTGCTACCTCCTGCACCGCCCGGCGAACCGGGGGCAGCATTTCGGCAATATGCTCCTGATTATCCTTTCGCCATCCCGCCGGATAAAACACCGGCTCGCATAAAAGAAACCTCACCTCCGGCAAAAAGCCTCTGATTTCATTGATCAGGCGGTGATACAGGCTTTGAAATCGGTTCACGTCAACCTCCAGCCCCCACAGAGAATAAAAGCCGCAGTCGTTGATTCCCGCCATAATGCTCACCACATCCGGCCGCTCCATCACCACATCCGGCTCCAGGCGGGCATACAGCTCAGAAAGACGGTTGCCGCCGATTCCTCTGTTGCAAAAGGTCAGCTGCTTTTCCGGGTAATCCCGCCCCAGTCTGGCACTGACCAAGCAGGGATAGCTTTGCCCCATATTTCCATTCAGATCGGCCTCAGGTCTTCTGTCCCGGTTGCCGTCTGTCAAAGAATCTCCAAAAAACAAAATTTTCATTGGTATTCCTCCTCTTTATCAGCTTTGTCTATTATACCACTCTTTTCTCAAAATGTAAAGCTATTTCAGCACTGTCCAAAGAGAACGGACAAACAATTCGGCCCCCTCCTTTGCCTCCTGCAGTGAATTTCCGCTGGCGGCCACCTCCACAATCAGCATACCTGGCGCAAGATGCTGGTTAAACCGCTCCTTCCTAATATTAAGGGGGCGGGACAGGCCGGGATAATTCTGATCCATTGCCTGCTGAATCCGCAGGGCAAAGGACAGGTTTGTTTCCCAATTAGGATGCGACAGCCCTCCCTCGTTGGTTCCGGCTACCAGCATAATCTGTCCGGTCTGGGTTCCGTTGATCTGTGCCGCTGCCCGCAGGCTTTCTCCATCCTCCAGGGTGGCTGCGTCTCGGTGAACATCCAGCACAATCTGGATAGAAGGGTGTTCTTGTAATCTTGCCTCCACCGTTTCCAAACAGCGGGCATAAGAGCCGTTGTAATCTGCGTCATGAATGGTCTGATCGTGAATCACATTCACCCCCTTCTCCCTTAAATACTCTGCAATCACCGCCCCTATAGCAACAACGTTTTGGTCTGCGTCCTGGGTGCGCTCCTGAGGGGAATAGCCCTCAGAGGTGTGGGTATGTACAATCAGCACCTGGGGAAGGGAGTCCTTTTTGACCGGCAAAAAAGCAAGAGGGCGCCTGAGCAGCGCATTTGTATCAATATCAAAGGATGTCTGGTTGCGCAGCGCAATCTCAGTTTTGGCAGTTGCGGCGGGAACGGTTGTTTCGACCGGCTGGGGCGTTTTCTTTTTCTCCATGGCAAAAATAACGGTTCCCATCCGCAAAAGGCTGTGGGACAAATCGGCTCTTTCCCCGGAATTCAAAAAAAGCGTTCTTCCCAGTATTTCCTTGGTTTGGTCTGTGTTCAGACAAATCTTCGCCCTGGCCAGCAGCCCAAGAAAAAAAAGAAAGATCAGCAACCAAAAAATTTGTTTTTTTCGTTTCATATCAGACACTCTTTTCCTCTTCTTTCTTCCTTCCCAGTTTATGCGGACAAATTATTTTTCAGAATTGTTTTTTTGTTATTTACATTCTGCCGGAAATAAGATATAATAAAAAGGAGGTTCTGTCTGCGTTTTTTCTGACGGGGAAAAGCACAGGGAGCACTATTGTAGTTTTTATCGCTATTTTGGAGGGAAAAACCTTGAATTCGGCTCAGTTAGAAGACATTTTTCATCAGGTAAACCGGCAGTTCGGTCAAAAAGGAATTTTTCGACCCGTTCGGCTCACCTTTTCTTCCAAAAAATTTTTTGAGGAATTTAAAAAACAGGTTCAGATAGATCGATGGGGAGAGGTTGCCTTCGCAGTAGAACGAAAAAACGGCAAATTCATCGTGATCCGCGCAGCAAGCTATCCGGACGGGATTTACCGCATCCCCACCGGTGGGATTCAGTTCGGGGAACAGGTTTCCCACGCTCTGTTCCGGGAGATCCAGGAGGAATTGGGGCTGAAGGTAGAGCTTGTTCAATTTTTGGGGGCCGTTGGGTATGACATCTGCTATGAAAAAGAAAGGTTACCGTATATCTCCTTTGTGTTTCATTTAAAGGAAACCGGGGGCACGATTTTAAAAGACGCAACCCAGCACGAAATCTGCGAATATCTGGAGGCGGATAAAAAAGCCCTAACAGATATTTGCCGCCGGATGGAGGAGCACTGCGCCTCCTGGCAGGATTGGTGCAGCTTTCGCCGACAAACAACGTCTTTTTTGCTCCCCTTTTTGGACTGATCAACAGCTTACAGGAGGCGTTCCATGAAAAAAGCAATTCCCATTTTCTTATCAGCAATTTTAGCGGTGGTGTTGGTTTCCTCTGCCTGCGTTTTGCTGTTCACCTGCTATATTCAGCAAACGGTGGCATACGGGGTGAATCTATCCTCTCTTTCTCTGGAGGGAAAAACCCTGGAAAATGCAAAAAAGCAAACCATGCAGGCGGCAGAAGGAATCAAGGAGCGTCCTGTGGTTCTTTCCTATTCCAATGTGGAAATCTCCTTCCGGTTGGAGGAGCTGGGGGCAAAAATTGACTGGGAGGATGCCGTCAGCCAATGCTATCTTTTAGGAAAAAACGGAAATGTGTTTGTCCGCTGCAAAGATATTCTGATGGCCCGGCTGATGGGAACAACGGTTTATCCCAACATTTCCTACAATGAGGATAAGCTGACAGAAAAATTAGAATCTCTGCAAAAAAAGGTCAAAACCCCTGTGAAGGAAGCATCCACCCGGCTGGAGGAGGATCATATTTTGATCACCGCCGGAGAAAAGGGAGAGGTGTTTGACCGGGAGCAAATGATGCACGATATTTTAGATGCCCTCCTGTCCGGAAACCAGGAGCCCATTGTTCTAAAAACAAAGGAAGAAAAGCCCCAGCCTGTGCTGGTGGAGGATTTGGCGGCCCAATATTTTAAAGATCCTGTCAATGCCAGATATGTTACGGAAAACGGAGAAATTTCAATTGTTCCGGATGAGGACGGAGTTTCCTTTGACAAGTCCGCCGCACAAAGCCTGCTGAAGAAAAAGCAGCACACCTATGAAATTCCCTTGATCTTTACCAAGGCAAGCGTGACCTATGCCGATCTGGACACCAATATTTTAAAGGACACCATCGCTACCTATACCACCTCCTACGGCTCAGGAGATCAGGGCAGAAACTTCAATGTGGAGCTGGCGGCCGAGCGACTGAACGGAATTATTTTAGAAGCGGGAGAAATCTTTTCCTTTTTAGAGCGGATCGGAGACGGCTCGGAGGAAAAAGGATTTCACAATGCCAACGTATATTCCAGAGGCGAGGTAAAGCAGGCGCCGGGGGGAGGAATTTGTCAGGTGGCCTCAACCCTGTATTCCGCGGCGCTGTATGCTAACTTAGAGATTCTCTCCCGCACAAGCCACGCACTGCCCGTCACCTTCATTCCCGCCGGGCAGGACGCGGAAATTTCCACAGACGGGATCGATTTACAGTTTAAAAACAACCAGCTGTTCCCCATCCGGATCTTAACCAGCACCAACGGCAGCACCTTGACCGTGACCATTCAGGGAACCAATGCAAATCCGGGGCAAACCGTTAACATCAGCAACAGCGTCACCGAAACCCTGCCTTACCACAGCAAAACCGTTATGACCGATCAGCTGGAGCCGGGAGAGCAGGAGATTATTCAAAACGGCAAGGACGGGTGCGTGGTAAACACCTATCGGATCATCACCGAAAACGGAGAAACCATACAAAGTGAAATGATCTCCACCAGCCGTTACGAGCCTATCCCCAAGGTCATTCGGGAAGGGGTGGAGGGCTCACGAGACTCTGAGGAAACGCCTGACGATTCCCCTCAAATGCCGTAGCTGCGCAGGTATCATCACATAATAGAATATATCAAAAAGGCCTGAGGCACACATTGCCCCAGGCCTTTTTTAGGTTGCTCGATATACCGTTTTCCCCTCCTTCACGGTTTCCAGCACCCGGATTTTTTTCATTTTCATAGGGTCTATCTCCAGAGGATTTTGCTCTAAAATCACAAAATCAGCCAGCTTTCCGGGCTTCAGGCTGCCCTTTTGTTCCTCCTCAAAAATCTGATAGGCGGCATTCATCGTCACAGCCCTCCAGATTCCCTCTGGCGGATTTCCCCTTCCCGGCTGTCCGCCGGCTTTGATTGTTCTGTTTGCCCCGCCCCATACCGTCTCCGATAGATCCGGCTTTGCTTGATTCTGATACAGTGTAAACAAAATCCCTTGCTCTAAGGCACGGTTCACAGCACCGTCCTTCCCCGCCGTCCGCTTTCCTGAGGGAATTGGGAAGGAGGGAATCGCTCTAAGCTCCTTGACTGCGGGCACCCAATCTCCTCCCGGCGGCCGATCCCAAACAAGAACCGGCCGCAGAGCGGAAAGCTTGGGAAATTCCTGCTCTGCCAGCCTTAACCCGGTCAGATATTGCCCGCAGGATTCTTGATTGCTGCAATGAGCCACCAGCTGCATTTCGCTCATGGCCGCTTTTTTGATCTGATTGAGGAACTTCTGATCGCAGTCCCCTTGAACAGGCCTCCCCCAAGCGAGGCTGTCGTGGTCTGTCTCCTCCGGCAGGATACCGTAGCCTCCGATTTTAAAATGATTTCGTTTGTGCTGAATGTAGCCCTGAAATTGTTTTAACAGGCCTGCACATCCGGAAAGATCTGCATAGGCCACCAGATCCAGCTCCAGCAGTCCGGAGGAAAGCAGGGTTTGATACAATGGGGCAAGCTCTTCCGTTAACAATACCTCCTGCACTGTGGTAAAGCCTTGAGAGGCATAATGCTGCTGTGCCATCCGGCAGGCCTCCAGCAGCTCCCCTTTGGAGGGCGGCGGAATCTGACTGAAAAAGAAGGGAAAGGCTTGCCCTTCGATGTATCCCGTCAGCCTGCCTCTTTTTTGCTCAATTCTTCCTCCCCTGGGAGCATGGGTTTCAAGGGTGATTCCCAGCCGCTCCAAGGCCATGGAGCTAAACACCCCTGCGAAACCGGATTTGTACACCAGCACCACCGGGTGCTCCGGCGCCGCCAAATCCAAAATGGACCGATCGGGAGAACCCACCTTATTTTGATCAAAGTCCCTGACCACCACCCAATGCCCCTTGGGGAGATTTCGCTGGTCAATAAATTGCCGAATCAGGGCAATAATTTCATCAAAGCAGTCTGCCCCCTCCGCAGACGTCTGCAAAAAATGCATTACGCAGTCTGAAAAGCGGCCGTATACCTCAATCAGCCCCGGCAGTACAGCCCCTCCCTGCAAATCTACCGAAACTGCCTGAGAAGAGGCGGCGGCCCGCACCTCTTCTCTTGTTCCCACTGCCAGAATGATATTGTCCTCCGTCAAAAGAGCCTGGGCTTGAGGAGCAGCCTCCATGGTGACAACGGCTCCGTTTTCATAGATGGTCTGCATTTCACTCATCGCCTTTCCGGTTTCAAACCAAGTTTCCCCAAAAAGAATCCGGGAAATTCCCCCTTAGTTTGCTCCAAACCGACGGTATTTATAAGCTTAAAGCAGTCCCTTCCACGCCATTGCCGCAAGAACGCAGGTAGCAAGCAGCAATACGGCCACCAGCCAGATCCCGATTTTTTTGTTCCCGGCCGCAGTTCCTGCCGATTCTTCTACCAATTTTGTTTTCCGCAAGGCCTTGACAACCGGCTTATACAGCAGCAGCGTAATGGCCATATTCAGGCCGCCCTTCAGCAAATTAAAGGGCAAAAAGGCCGGTAAAAGAAGCTCTGCCACCGCCTGACGGGGCATCCCCATATAAAGAGGTGTAATCAAATAATTCCAAAGCAGCATCACCGCCGTCATGGCCAAGCAGCCCACCAGCAAGCCCCAAACAGCGCCGGACAGGGTATGCTTTTTCTTGTAAATAACCGCTGCGCTGCAAGCAAAGGCGCAGCTGGAAATCAGGTTCATAACGCAGCCGATAATGCCGGTATCGCTCACCGTTACCATTTCCACCAGGGACACCACCAAGGAAATTACAAAGGAGCACAGCGGCCCGAATAAAAATCCGCCGATGGTAATTAACACATCCTTTGGTTCGTACTTTAAAAACAGTACGATCGGAATTCTCCCAATTACCATCACCGCATAGGACATAGCGCACAGCATGGCAACCGTGGTCAATTGTTTTGTTCTTTGATTCATGATAAACTCTCCCTTCCGCCGCCCTGCACCGGCAAAAAATAATAACATGCAGGAAAATAAAAAATACCGCCTGAAAAGCATCCTCCTCAGGCGATATCATTGTACAAAATAAGAAATCAATCTTCTTTCATCCAGACTGTACTGTCGGTTTTGGAATTACACCAAATCATACGCATAAGCGCTCGCGGACTTTACCGCCGGTCGGGAATTTCACCCTGCCCTGAAGATACATAAGATTCAATTGTTTGTTATCATTTTACCACATTTTTCAGTCCATGTCAAGACCTCAACCCATTTTATACGGATTGGTGCGGCTGTTTTTTGATCATGGTTCCGATTCCGGAATTGGTGAATATTTCAAGCAAAATGCAGTGGGGCAGGCGGCCGTCGATAATATGAACGCTGTTCACGCCGCTGTCAATGGCCTCAAGGCAGCCCAGCAATTTGGGAATCATTCCGCCGGTAATCACCCCGTCGTTGATCATCTTTAAAATTTCATCCTGAAAAATTTCATAAATAATCTGTCCCTGCTCATCCTTTACGCCGCTGACGTCGGTCAGAGTAATTAGCTTTTCCGCCTTCACGGCGCAGGCCACAGCGCTGGCAACGGTATCTGCATTAATATTATAGCTTTGCCCCGCCTCGTCCATGCCGATGGGTGCCACCACGGGAATAAATTCATCCTGAATCATGTGCTGTAAAATATGGCTGTTAATGCCGGTAATTTCCCCTACAAAGCCCAAATCGGCAGGCTTTCCGTCAATTTCCGGCATATGCTTGCGGCAATGAATCAGACCGCCGTCAATCCCGCAGATTCCCAAGGCTTTCCCTCCGTTACAGTTCACCAGGGACACAATTTCCTTGTTGGTCTTGCCCATCAGCACCATCTGTACCACCCGCATGGTTTCTGCGTCCGTCACCCGCAGTCCGTTTTGAAACCGACTTTCAATGTTCATATCCGACAGGGCCTTTGTAATATCCGGCCCGCCCCCATGCACCACAATGGGATTGATCCCAATAAATTTCAGCAGCGTAATATCCTCCATGACCGACGCCTTCAGCTCTTCGTTTACCATCGCGTTTCCGCCGTATTTGATCACAAAGGTTTTGTTTGAAAATTTTTGAATATAAGGCAAGGCCTCGATCAGAATATTGGCCTTTTTAATCAAAGCTTCTACATCCATAGTCATTCTCCCTTACAGATAAAATCCCGGACAGTCAATCGCCGTTGTCTCCGGCAGACCAAACATCAGGTTCATATTCTGCACCGCCTGTCCGGCAGCGCCCTTATACAAATTATCAATACAGCTGACCACAATCACCCGCTTGGTTCTGGGATCCGCCACCAGGCCGATATCCACAAAATTGGAACCGGCCACATGATTGGTTTCCGGCAGGGTTCCTTCCTCATAAATCCGGATAAAATGCTCGTCTCCATAAAACTCCCGATAGATCTCCAGCAGCTCCCCGGTGGTTTTCATTTCCTTCAGAGAACCGTATATGGTGGCTAAAATCCCCCGTTTTTGAGGAATCAGATGGGGGGTAAAGGACAGCACAATCTCCTGTCCGGCGAGGAGAGACAATTCCTGCTCAATTTCCGACGTGTGTCTGTGCTTGGCCACGCCGTAGGCCTTTGTATTTTCCGTACATTCGCAGAAATGATTGTCAATCACCAGCTTCCGCCCCGCTCCGGAAACGCCGGATTTGGCGTCAATCACCAGAGAATCGGGCTGAATCAGCCCCTTTGCCAATAATGGCGCCGCACCTAAAATCGAGCAGGTGGTGTAGCAGCCCGGGTTACCAATCAACCTGGCTTTCTTAATTTTTTCCCGATAAAGCTCGCAAAGGCCGTATACAGCCTCCTTCAGCAACTCCTTCGCGCCATGCTCCAGCCCGTACCACTGCCGGTACACCTCCGGATCAAGATACCGAAAATCGGCGCTTAAATCAATCACCTTCAATCCGGGCTGCTCCATCAGCTGAGAAATGATTTCCGCTGACGTTCCATGAGGCAGTGCGGTGAATACTACATCGCAGTCCTGCTTTAAAGGCTCCGGATCCACCTCCTCGCACACCAAGTCCCTGACCTTCCGCAAGGAGGGATACAACTGGGTGAGGGGCTGGCCGGCATAGCTTTTTGACATAGCATGCACAATCAAGACTTTCGGATGCCCGCATAAAATTCTCACCAGCTCCGCTCCTGCATATCCTGTCACGCCCACAATTCCTACTCGTATCATTTTTACACCCCATTTTTTGTTGGTGTTATAATTATACAACAAAAAGAATAAAGATTCAACCTTTTTTTGTTCAGATTGCAATTTTTAGCATTTTATACAAAGTCACTGCATAAATTATCCCGAAAGGTGGGATTATGATGACACTGGATCAACTCAAGCCCGGACAAAGGGGACAAATTCTCTCGGTAGGAGGAGAAGAACGGTTAAAAAACCGTTTTTATGATTACGGCCTGCTGCCCCATACCAAAGTAACCATGCACCGGACAGCCCCTCTGGGAGATCCGGTAGAAATTTTTCTCAGAGGCTATTATTTATCTCTGCGCCTGTCCCATGCCAGGCAAATTCAAGTCAAGGAGGAACCCTTATGCTGATTGCGCTGGTAGGAAATCAAAACTGCGGGAAAACAACCCTGTTCAACCGATTAACCGGCTCCGCTCAGCACACTGGAAATTTTCCCGGCGTCACTGTGGAATACCACAAGGGAAGACTGCGGGGGCTTGCGGATACGGTGCTGATGGATCTTCCCGGGGTGTATTCCCTCACCCCTTATTCCGCAGAAGAAGCCGTTACCCGGGATGCCCTTTCCCAGGTGCAGGGAATCATCAACATTACAGATGCCTCCCATCTGCCCAGAAATCTGTATTTAACTCTGCAACTAACCGAGCTGGGGCTCCCAATGGTGCTGGCAGTGAATATGATGGATGAGGCAGAAAAAAGGGGTATCCGGATTCGGTTTGATCGGCTGTCGGCTATGCTGGGGATTCCGGTTGTGGGGGTTTCTGCCAAAAAAAATAAAGGCACCGGTCAGCTGATCCATGCCATACAGGATCAGATCAGCAGTCACCGCTGCCCCATCCCTCCTGCGCCGTCCCGCCCGGGGGAGGAATATTTGCTGACGGCGGACAGGCGATATCGGTATGTAGAGCTGCTATGTGAAGAATGCATCCGGCAGGAGCCTGCAAAAACAGACATTACCCAAAAACTGGATCGAATTTTTATGCATTCTGCGGCGGCCATTCCCTTATTCGGCACCATTCTTTTGCTGATATTTTACCTTACCTTCGGCCCTGTGGGGGGAAGCTGCAAAAGATGGATGGAGGGACTGGTCAGAAATGCTGCATCATTCTTGACGGGGTGTCTTTCCGATCTGCCGCCCCTGCTTGCCTCCTTGCTGGAGGAGGGCATTTTTCAGGGGGTGGGGAGCGTTCTTTCCTTTTTGCCCTGTATTTTGATTTTGTTTTTTTGTT
>JAXEOR010000049.1:0-14573 GCA_034117945.1 Clostridia bacterium
CGATAACGGCAGTGAATTCAAGCATACAAGGGATTTGGAAACCACAGAAAATGGTAAGAAACGAACAAAAGTTTTTTACTGTGATCCTCAGGCATCTTGGCAAAAGCCACAGATTGAGAAGAACCATGAATTCATCCGTTACGTACTGCCAAAGGGAAAAACATTAAATCCATACACGCAGGAAGATATGCTCATTCTTGCCAACAACATTAACAGTATTCGCAGAGAATCGCTCGGAGGCATTTCTCCTTATGAAGCCACAACCGACAAGAGCATACTTCGATTGATGGAATTGATAGGATTACATAAAATACCGGCAGATGAGGTGAATTTAACGCCTGACCTGCTGAGAAGATAACTAAAATTAAAAGCAGATAGTGACCGCAACATATTTTTAAGCCAAGGCAGGTTGCGTTCACTTTGAAAAAATGAGGTTTCAATCTGTCTATTTTGCTATGCCAAAATGACAGTGAAATATATTAAATTCAGGCTTTTTTGGAACTGTGCACACTCTAAAAAGCCAAAAAATACCGCTTATTTGATTTTTTGAAGTGCAACAGGAGTATTTACCCTAACTTCACTTTTTCATTTAAGCTAAAAAAGGAGGAATTTCAATGAAATATTTGCAAACTCTGGATCCGGGTGATCCCCACTACGCCCAGCTTCTTGCGCAAAAGGCCGCTCACCGGCTTTGCTTTCCCAAGGATTTAAAAAGGTATCAAAAGAAAGCCCCCGCCGTTGTCCGGCGCAGGCTTGCCGCTGCATTCAAGGTCACCGTATGTCTCACTGCCCTTCTGGTTGCGGCCATCCACCCCCATCCTCTTACATGGAATCTGGGTGTCGTTGCCACATTGGCGGCAATCATTTTTGTTTCCTAACTGCGGAACACCTCACTGTTTTCCCGGTTTCAGCCTGCACAGCCGACAGGAAACAAAGCTGACGACCAACCCAAGCACCGCGCCGGCCAGCACATCAGTAGGATAGTGCACATACAGATACAGCCGGGAAAAGGCAATCAAAACCGCCATACACAGGGCAGGAATCCCCAGCCGTTTGTCCGCCGCCAGCAGCACCCCGGCTGAGGCAAAGGAGGTCATAGTGTGCCCGGAGGGAAAGGAAAAATCCAAGGGCGCCTCAATCAAAAGCGTCGTCATAGCGCCCCCCTCAAAGGGGCGGGCTCTTCCCACCAACGGCTTTAATATCAGATTGCCAATCACCAGGCACAGGCCTAAGGAAACCAGCATCGCAAGGCCGGTCTTTCTGTGCCGATTGCAAAACAGCAGCACTGCCGCTGTTCCGATCCACAAGCCCCCTTTGTTCCCCAAAAAGGACAGCAAGGGCATGATGTGATCTAAAAAGCCGCAGCTCATGTAGCGGTGAATCCAGTCTAAAACAGCGGTATCAAGTTGTAAGATGGTTTCCATACAAACTCCCCTTTTTCACCAATCGCAAAGAGCCGGGAGAAGGATCCCCCAGTCTCCCGGTCTGTAAAAATTTATTTTTAATTTTGCAGCTGCTGCAGCTCCTGATAAGTAAACCCTGGCTGCAGTGCCAGATTCAGGCCGGAGGCAAGCACCTTGGAGGCCTCTGTTATTGTAAAATCCGTGTCCTTCGGGGTTACAATCAAATTTTCCCGATGAAGCACCTCCCGCAAGGCGTCATAGGGATCCTCCAGCAAGGAGGAAAGCTTTACCACCTCTTTGTTTCCCTCCGCCTGCTCCTGGAACGCATTCATCAGCAGCTGGATGGCGTCTCCTGCGATGGTAGCCGCATCCACTACGGTGGGAACGCCGATTCCGATCACCGGCACCCCCAGCGTTTGTTCCGTCAGCTCAAATCTATGGTTCCCGATCCCCGCTCCCGGGCTGATTCCGGTATCGGAAAGCTGAATGGTGGTATTGACCCGGCTCATTTTTCGGGAGGCCAAAGCATCAATCGCGATCACGCAGTCCGGTTGAACGCAATCTGAAACCCCCTTCACAATCTCCCCTGTTTCAATCCCCGTAATGCCCAGAACACCCGGTGAAATGGTGCAAACCTCCGTCATCTCCTGACGATCGGGGAAATATTGCTTCAAATGCCGGGTGACAAATAATTTTGAAACCGTTTTCGGCCCCAGTGCGTCCGGCGTGATATTCCAGTTGCCCAACCCGGCAACAAGCACGCAGGGGCATGATTCCGGCAAAAGCCTGCTTAGCTCCCGAGCCATCACCTTACTGATTTGTTCTGCCCGCTCGGGATTTCCTGAGGCAAGCTCCCCGCACTCCAGGGTCACATACCGTCCCGCAGGCTTTCCCAAGGCCTGTTCCCCCTGCCGATTCAAAATCTGCACCCGGGTAATCGAAACCCCGTCCCGCTCCTCTGTCCGAGTCTGAACCCCCTCCGGCTCCCGGCTTTTGTTATTTTCACAGTAAAATTCTCTGGCCTCCATGGCCAAATCCGTTCTGATCTGTCTCATTCCATCCCATCCTTTCCGGGATTAGTATGAGTCAAACCCTCAGGAAATATCCGCCCATTGTCCTCCCACCATCACCCTATGAATGTTCCGGTTCTGATCTGTCAGCAGCAAATCCGCGTCAAACCCTGCTCCCACTGCTCCCTTGTGAGCGGCGCCGATCATACGAGCCGGCGTCAGACTTGCCATCTTCACTCCGTCCTCAAAGGGAATTCCGATCCGCTCCAAAAGCTTCACGCAGTCCCATAAATTCGTGGTGCTGCCTGCCAGATTTCCCGCATCAATTCTGGCCACACCTTCCTTCACAAACACAGCCTGCCCGCCTAAATCATAGGTCCCGTCCGGCAGGCCTGCCGCACTCATGGAATCAGAAATCAGCGTCATCCGATCCGGCCCCTTGCACTGATAAATCAGCCGCAGCATCCCCGGATGGATGTGAATTCCGTCGGCAATCACCTGGGTGTAGCAGCCTTTTTGCTCTAGACCCGCCCCCAGCAGATTGGGCTGACGGTGATGCAGTCCCTTCATGCCGTTGCACAAATGAGTCACGCTGGACGCCCCCGCCTCCATCGCCTGCACAGCCGTTTCATAGGTGCAGTCGCTGTGCCCCAGTGCAATGGTAAATTTCTGAGACGCCTGGCGGATATATTCCAAAGCTCCCGGAATCTCCGGTGCTACCGTCATCATTTTCACATGGCTGTAGTCGTCGAAATCCTCCCAATCGGGCTGCTTTAAGTAGATTTCATTCTGCGCCCCTTTATACGCAGCGTTCAGATAGGGTCCCTCCAGATGAAACCCTAAAATCTGCGCTCCTGACACCTTCCTGTCTGCATGCAGCGTTTTGTTAATCTGCTGGACAGAGGTGGTGGTTGTGGTAGGCAAAAAGGAGGTCACACCGTGACGGATCAAAAATTTTGAAATGGGCTCAAAATCACCGTCCAGCGTATCCGTCCCGTCTGCGCCGTGAATATGGGTATCCACCAACCCCGGTAAAATCAGCAGTCCGCTCACATCCACACAGTCTCTCCCTCCGGTGCCGGGAGCAAGCAGGGCTTCAATTTTCCCCTCTCCGATCAAAACATCCTTTTCTTCCCATTCAAACTGTTCGTTTAACACCTTTCCGCCTTGCAGCAGCATATCGCATCAAAACTCCTTCCCGTTCTTTCTGTCATTCAAAAGAGCAGCCGCTCTCTGATGATTCCCAGTTTTCCCGCCTTACTTTACAGCTTTATTATAGCACAGATCCTTCCAAAAATCAATCCGAACTGTGCACAATTTTCAAACATTCCTTTGTCACATCAAAAATGGTTTCTCCGCAGAACAAAACATAAACCTGACGGGGCAGGTAAAATTCTGCCAAAAACACCTTCTTCACAATCTCCTTCCTTTTCAGGGAGACATATTGGGGCAAATAGATTTCACAAAACCCGGGCGTCTCCAACAGCCGGAACAAAAGAGGCTGCAGGGTTTGATAGTCTCCCAAATAATCCGGAACGGGAGCACCCCCTGTGTGATACAGCCAGTCAAACCGCATCCATTGCGTCAATAACGGATCCTCCCCGAACAGGCCGGTATAAAACCGATATAGTATTTCATACAGCTTTTTTTGGGCAATCGCGCCTCTTCCGTCAAACTCCTTTGAAAAGGCCTCGTAAAAAGCAAAGGGGGAAGAAAATCGGGTAAGGGCATAGGCAACGGAACGGGCAAACGCTCCGCTGTTATAATACCGCTCCACCGTCTCGGCGATTTTTTCCAGCCTTGCCACCTGATCATAGGACATAAACTGATTGTCATAAATCTCATAGGGCGCCTCCCGGGAATACCGATAGTCCCACTTTTCCGCCTCCCGCCTGATTTTGGAGCCCTTGAGAAGCTTTAAAAAGCCCACCTGAAGGCAATCCGACTGCAAGGCATACACATCGTTAAAGGACTGCTGAAACCGTTCATAGGTTTCATAAGGCATACCCACGATCAAATCCGTATGCACATGAATATTCCCCGCCTTCATTAACCGCCTGATCCGGTCAAACAGCCGAGCCTGGTCTCCCTTTCGATCAACTGCCTCTAAGGTGGCCGGATTGGTGCTTTGCACCCCGATTTCAAATTGGAATTTCCCCTTTGGCACTGTGGCAAGAAAAGAAAGCTCCTCCTCTGTCAGCAGCTCTCCCGCCAGTTCAAAATGAAAGGAGGTGTGACTGCATTGCTCTGCGGCAAATTTCCATATGGCAAGGGCCCGCTTCCGATCCGCATTAAAGGTGCGATCCACAAATTTCACCAGCGCCACACCGGCCTGGTCAAACTGCTTTAAGTCCCGGCAAACCCGCTCCACGCTCATAAACCGAACCCCCTGCTCCACGGAAGAAAGGCAGTAGCTGCAGGAAAAAGGGCAGCCTCTGGAGCTTTCATAATAAATCAGACGATTCTTATTTTGCTCCAAATCCTCCTGAGAATAACAAAAGGTCAGCCTGTCCAGAGGCGCCACCGGAATGCCCCGGATCACAGGGCCCCGAACCTGCCCCAGCAAATAGGCCGGAACGGACAGCTCCCCCTCTCCGCACACCACCACGTCCGCAAAGGGATATTCCTTCGGATCATAGGAAACCTCTGGCCCGCCCAGCAAAATTTCACAGTCCGGCTTCATTTGTTTTAAATCCGTGCAGATTTGCTTGACCAGACTGATATTCCATAAATAACAGGAAAAAGCATATACGTCGCTTTGGCATTGCAGCACCGCTCCCATCAGCTGACGAAAGGGCTCGTTGACGGTTCGTTCCAAGATTTCAGTTGGAATTCCCTGCTGCCTGCATGCCGCTCCGATGGAGCGAACCGCTAACGAAGTGTGACAGTATTTTGCATTGAGCGCAATCAGCGTAACCGACTTCAACCTTCCTTCCCCTCCTTTGGTTTTCGCTGATTTCATTATAACACAAAACAGCCCCTTTGTCATTACCAAATGAGCTGTTTTCCGCAATTTATTCAAAATCAACCAAAACAATATCGTTTCCGATCTTTTTGATCGACTCCCAGGGGATGACAATATCTTGATTTTTCCCAAACAAACTGATTCGGCTTTCTCCCGGAACAATCAGGGATTGGATTTGCCCCTCCTCCAGATCAAAGCCCACGTCGCACACAAACCCCAGCCGTTTGCCGTCTGAGAGATTAATCACCTCTTTTTGGCGCATATCTGAAATCCGAATGTCCCTCACCCCCTAAAGCCTGCAAACCAAAATGCTGACCAGCATCCCCACCGCATCCGCCGCCAAAGCCGCCGCCACCGTATATCTGACCTTGCGGATCCCTGCCGCCGCAAAATAAACGCTGATGGCATAAAAGGTGGTTTCGGTAGACCCCATCATAACGGCAGCCAACAGGCCTATGTCAGAATCCGGTCCATAGGTGTGCAGCAGGTCGCTGACAATTGCCAAAGCCCCGCTTCCGGAAACGGGTCGCATCAGCATCAAAGGCAGAATTTCCTTTGGAATCTTCAAAAATGAAGTAACGGGAGATAAACAATCTACGATAAAATCCATCAATCCGGAGGCTCGCATCATTCCAATGGCCGCCAGCAGCCCAATCAGCGCAGGCGCAATCTGCGCTGCCGAGATCAGTCCTTCCTTGGCGCCCTCCAAAAAGCAGGCATAGCTGTCTGTTTTTCGGATTATGCCGGAAATTAAAATCAACAGGATCAAGCAAGGCAAGATATATTTTGACATAGTCATCCTTTCCTGCGTTTCATCAGCCCGGCGCAAAACAGCCCCGCCCCCAGAGCCGCCCCGCTGCTCAGCCAGCATAAGGGAATCAAAGAGGCGGGCGCCGCCGATCCAAGCCCCGCCCGCATGGCAATAACGGTAGAAGGCACCAGCTGAATGGACGCAGTATTCAGCACCACAAAGGTACACATATCGTCCGAGGCAATTCCTTCTCCCGCCGCATATTTTTTCATACTTTTGATTGCGGCAATGCCAAAGGGCGTGGCTGCATTGCCCAATCCGAATAAATTTGCCGCAATATTTGCGCAAACCTTGTTCATAGCCTCCGACCCTTCCGGTATTCCCGGAAGCAGCCGCTTTGTCACAGGAGCCAGCCCCCGCTCCAGCAGGGACAAAACCCCTCCCGCCTGCGCCACCTTTAACAATCCGCTCCAAAAGCTTAAAATTCCCGCCATGGACAGCACCAAGGTGACCGCCTCCTCCGTTCCGGAAAAGCAGCCCCCAATGGTTTGCTCCAGGCCTCCTGTGCAGGCACCGTAAACCAAGGAGCAAAGGATCATTCCGCTCCAAATCCAATTCAACATAGCCTTCACCGTCCTTCTAAAATTTATGAATTTTCACCAATTTTTAGACCTAAAATCCTTGCCAAAAGAAAAATAGTTTTAAATTCAAAATTTTTTTCAAAAAAATATTGACAAATATGCTATAAAATGATAAACTTTTGTTAGAATACCACGAAGGAGGATTTATTACATGAAATCTACTGGGATTGTTAGAAAAGTTGACGAATTAGGACGGGTTGTGCTTCCCATTGAATTGAGAAGAACACTGGACATTAACGTGAAAGACGCTTTGGAAATTTATGTAGACGGCAACACGGTAATTCTGAAGAAATATGAGCCTGCTTGTATTTTCTGCGGAAATGCAAAGGATGTGAATTCCTATAAGGGAAAGAACATTTGCGCCGACTGCTTAAATGAACTGAAAAAATAAGCGTTTCCCGAAAAGGCTGTATCCTTGGGTATGGTCTTTTTTGTTCGGCGGTCAAATGCCGATCGTCACAAAAACATTCCAAAACAAGAAATTAGGCTGACCAAGCTCCGCTTGGCCGGCATTTTTTTTCAAAAACAATACGCACCCCGAAAAGCAGCTTCCTTCGAGGTGCGTATTTATTTTTCTTATTTCGGGATTTCTTATTTTGTCATAGCCTGCTGAATGGCAACTGCCACCGCAACAGTAGCCCCTACCATGGGGTTGTTGCCCATGCCGATCAAGCCCATCATTTCAACGTGAGCAGGAACGGAGGAAGAACCGGCAAACTGCGCGTCAGAATGCATTCTTCCCATGGTATCGGTCAAGCCGTAGGAAGCAGGGCCGGCTGCCATGTTGTCAGGATGCAACGTTCTTCCGGTACCGCCGCCGGAGGCAACAGAGAAATATTTCTTTCCCTGCTCTACGCACTCCTTCTTATAGGTGCCTGCAACAGGATGCTGGAACCGGGTAGGATTGGTAGAGTTACCGGTAATGGAAACGTCAACCTCTTCCATGTGCATAATGGCAACGCCCTCGCGAACGTCATTTGCGCCGTAGCACCGCACCTTCGCCCGCTCCCCGTCAGAATAAGGAGTTTCCTTCACAATCGTCACCTTACCGGTAGCATAATCAAAGTCTGTCTGCACATAGGTAAAGCCGTTGATTCTGGAAATAATCTGAGCGGCATCCTTTCCCAGGCCGTTCAAAATAACCTTCAGAGGTGTTTTTCTGATTTTGTTTGCTGTTTTGGCAATTCCAATGGCACCTTCCGCCGCAGCGAAGGACTCATGTCCTGCCAGGAAAGCAAAGCATTTTGTGTTTTCTTCCAACAGCATAGCGCCCAGATTTCCGTGTCCCAAACCGACCTTACGATCGTCTGCAACAGATCCGGGGATACAGAAGGCCTGCAGACCCTCGCCCAGGCACTTTGCAGCCTCCACTGCACTGGTCACATTCTTTTTAATGGCAATCGCCGTTCCCAGCGCATAGGCCCAGCCGGCATTTTCAAAGCAAATAGGCTGAATTTCCTTTACGATGGAATAAGCATCAACGCCCTTGTCCAGTCCGATCTGACGGGCATCTTCAATGGAAGCGATTCCGTACTTTTTGCAAACCTCATCAATTTGCTTAATTCTTCTTTCATAACTCTCAAATAAAGCCATTCCGACGCCCTCCTTATTCTTCGCGTGGGTCGATAACCCGAACCGCTTCGTTAAATCTGCCATAGCTGCCGGTGGCTTTTTCCAAAGCTTCATCAGCAGGAGTTCCCTTTTTGATCATTTCCATCATTTTTCCCAGCTGCACAAACTGATAACCGATAATTTGATTATCCTTGTCCAGTGCAATGGCCTTGACATAGCCTTCTGCCATTTCCAGGTATCTGGAGCCCTTTGCCAGGGTACCGTACATGGTGCCCACCTGGCTGCGCAGCCCTTTGCCCAGATCCTCCAGGCCGGCGCCGATGGTCAGGCCGTCCTCAGAAAAAGCGGACTGGGTTCTGCCGTACACAATCTGCAAAAACAGCTCCCGCATTGCAGTGTTGATTGCGTCGCACACTAAGTCGGTATTCAGCGCTTCCAAAATGGTTTTGCCGGGCAGAATTTCAGATGCCATGGCAGCGGAATGAGTCATTCCCGAGCAGCCGATGGTTTCTACCAGAGCCTCTTGAATCACGCCCTCCTTCACGTTCAAGGTCAGCTTACATGCTCCCTGCTGAGGTGCACACCAGCCCACACCGTGGGTGAAGCCGCTGATATCTTTGATTTCTGTTGCTTTTGTCCATTGTCCCTCTTGAGGGATGGGAGCAGGACCGTGATTCGCACCCTTAGCCACCGGGCACATATGCTCCACTTCATTCGAATAAGTCATTGTGGTACTCCTTTCGTCTATTTAAAGATAGTGTAACCCTTTTTAAAAATTTTAGCACATCATAAGGAAAAAGTCAATTCTCATTGTTAACAAAATAACAAGAAAAAGGATTTCGGAACTAGACAAATATGCTATTCCTATACAAAAAATTCCATTTTTCTCATTCCGCTGACTTCCCTACCGCTGCACTCTTCCGGATCCGTCACCGCTCATCAGCTTTTTCACTTCGTCCACGGTAACATCGTTAAAATCATGCTCAATGGTATGCTTTAAGCAGGAGGCCGCCACGGCAAACTCAATAGCGTCCTGATTGGAATATCCTTCCGACAGGGCGTAAATCAAGCCGCCACCGAAGGAATCTCCCCCGCCTACCCGGTCTACGATATTAATGGTATAATTTTTGGAAAACCAGCATTCGCCCTTTTGATACAGCATGCCGGCCCATTGATTGATGCTGGCGGAAATGCTCCCTCTTAAGGTAATCGCCACTTTATCGATTCCAAACCGATCAGACAGCTGCTTTGCCACAGCCTTATAGCCTTCATGGGACAGCTCCCCGCCGGTAATATCCGTATTTTCCGCTTTAATCCCGAATACCTTTTCGCAGTCCTCCTCGTTGGCAATGGCAACGTCAACATAAGGCATCAGGGTTCCCATCACCTGTCCGGCCTTTTCGGAGGTCCAAAGATTTTTTCTGAAATTCAAATCGCAGCTTACCGTAATACCCATTTCCTTTGCGGTTTTGCATGCGTCCAAGCAAATTTCAGCCACATTTTCTCCCAAAGCAGGGGTAATGCCGGTAAAGTGGAACCAGCAGGCTCCGTCTAATATTTTTTTCCAGTCAAAATCACTTTTCTGAGCCATGGAAATGGAGGAATATTTCCGGTCATAAATCACCTTGGAAGGCCGCTGAGAAGCGCCCTTTTCCGCATAATACATGCCCATTCTTTCCCCACCGATGACCACCTGGGACACATCCACGTCATGCCCTTTTAACGTCCGCAGTGCTGTTTTTGCCAGGTCATTCTCCGGCAGCTTGGTCACATAGCATGCCTGCTTTCCGTAATGCGCCAGCGATACTGCCACATTGGCCTCTCCGCCTCCGTAGGAAATTTCAAACTTCTGCGCCTGGGTAAACCGCAGATATCCTTCCGGATTCAGCCGTCCCATAATCTCTCCGAAACAAACAAACTTCATTTTAAAGCTCCCGCCCTTCCTTAAAATTTGCATACAAAGTAATTGTACCATTTCGTCCGAATTTTGTCAATTGGTTTTGCCCATCTTTTCAAGCCTTCTGCAAAATTTTTTAGAGATACAGCAAATTTAACATTCATTCAGGTAAATGCGGGTAAAAAATAATTCAACGGAAAAGCGCATAGGATATGTTCACATTTGCGCATTCCGTTGAATCTTTTCTGCTGCATTTCCTTTAAAACTTTACGGCTCCATCAGCCCCATCACATTTTTTCTGGTTTCCTCCGGATTGATCTGATAGGCCGACCTTTGCAGATAAGTAACATAATATTCCTCATAGGTCAAATCCCATTCCTTGATATTGGTGGCAATTCCCTGGCCTACATACCGATAATGCCATGGCTCGTAGGCATAGCCGGTGATCCATTCCTTTCCCAAAGGGTATCGCAGAATGAACCCATACCGGTGAGCGTTTCTTTGCATCCAGGTAAAGGCGGGAGTATCTGCAAAATAATTTTCCACGGAATTGACATCCACCGCCAGACCGGTCTGGTGCTCAGAGTGCCCCGGTCGAGCAGAATATTTGGCAGCATAGGCCAAGCCGTTTTGTAAAACGTAATTCTGGTAAAGCATTTGCTGATAATTCTGGGTGCGGTAGGCGGAAATCATTTTTAAAGAAATCCCCTCTGCCGCAGCCGCCTGACGCATGGAAACAAAGGCCTCATAAGCCTCCCGATTCATCCGGTATTCCTTTCCGTCCTGCACGGTGGTTTCGGGTGCCGCCCAAACAAGGTTCTTGGCTTCAAACTGCTCCGGCAGGCGCAGATAAGGATTCACCAGCGTTTGCAGACTGTCCGGCCGAGCGGTTTCCTTAATACCGGTATAAAAGGGCGTGTCCAGCCCGATATTGACCCGAATAATACAATTTTTCACCGCCTCATCAGGGTGCTGAGTGCGGTAGGCACGGTATCGGTCAAAGCGAGTGGGCAAAAAATAAGGCTCCATAGACAGCTGTAGCACATCCCGTATCACCAAATGAGCCGGGTGAGAGGTCATATTTTTCTCAATTGATAGAGTTCCGTCTTCGCTCTGCTGTAAAAAAATTTCATAGCAATGCTGCACCATAGACAAAGGGATCATCGCCGTGCCGTTCTGGTTTTCGGAGTGCTCCGAAAATTCAGTTGTAGTTCCGTTTTTTGTGATGGCATTGGAGCCAAGAACATGCTGAATGGTATCCCCGTCCCGAGTCAATGCCAAAATACTGTTGGTGCGGGGCAGATAATACACCACAGAGCCCAAGGCCTCCAGGGTTCCCCGCAGGGGGATCAGTCCGTCCCTTTGTTCTCCCACTGACCGGTCGTTTACAATCACCTGTTGAGCCGCCTGCTCCTCAGCTGCATAACAGGGAAAAGAAAGCAGCATAGCCGCTAAAATCATTCCAATAATACGTTTCACCGTTATTTCTCCTTTGTATTCAAAATGAAAAGGTGCCTGTTAAGCCAAAAAGTCTGCCAGCTCAATTCTGGCTCTGCTCAGTCTTTCCGTATCCACCTCATACTGGCTCAGGCTGCTGTTTTTCTGCACTGTACCCACAGCCTTTTTAAAGGGAAACCGCAGGATAAAGGTGCTGCCCTCGCCGGGGGCGCTGATCAGCACAACGTCTCCCTGATGAAGCTTCATAATTTCCATAATAATCGAAAGCCCCAGCCCAATGCCGCTCTGGAAGGAATCCAGCTGAACCAAGGGATCAAAAATCCGCTTTTGATCCTCCTCCGCAATACCCTTTCCGAAATCCCGGACGGAAAGCTCAAACAGTTCCTCGCAGCAGCGGATTTTAATTTCCAGCCGGCAGGGTCTTTCCTTGGTGGCATTGACCGCATTGGAGATCAGATTCCAAAAGGCCTGCTCCACCAAAGCTTCGTCCACCCAAGCGGGAAATTTCCCTTCTGCGGTGAAATTCATATCCACCAGCTCTTCTCCGAAGCACTCCTGGGCGCAGCGGCAAAGAGCCTGGGTCAGAGCCACCCCGTCCACCACCCTGGGGCAAAAGGGAGTTTCTCCCTTTGCCATCTGGAAATAATCCATGAAATGATTGATCATGCGATCCATTCTTTTGATGTTCCGATCCGCAATTTTATAATATTTTTGCCGGATGGGAATTTCCCGGCCGCTTTCATACATTTGCAGAACCTGAAGTGCACTGGAAAGAGCATTCAGCGGCGTCCGCAAATTATGAGACAGGCAGGTGATTTTTTCTAATTGCTGTAACAAAACTTCCTCCATTGTGATTCTCCCTCTCAAACTGTAATAAGGTCTTTCAGCTTTTCAAACAAGGCATTTCCGATCCCCTGCACATTTTTCAGGTCGTCCACCGTATAAAAAGAACCGTACTCCTCCCGATACTGCACAATTCTGCCGGCCAGCACCTCGCCGATTCCGGGTAGACTGTCTAATTCCTCCGGGCTGGCAGTGTTGATGTTAACCAGCTGCTGCGGCCCGGTGCCGATCAGGATCATCTCGCCGTCTGTTAATTTTTTTGCAAGATTCACCTGAAGACTGTCCTCTTCGCTGCAAAATCCGCCGGCGGCCTCAACCGCGTCCTGCACCCGGCTTCCGGCAGGGAGGGTGTATACCCCGGGGGACACAACATTTCCCTTCACGTCAACCACAATAGTCGCCGCCCCGGCCGGGTCGCTCTGCGTATTTCCGCTTTGCAGGGGAATCAGCTGGTTGGAGCTCACTTCCTTGCTCCGCTCGGAAAAAACAATCAGACAAAGAGCGATCGCCGCAATCAAAAACACAGTGCCCACAGCCAGTTCTATCCAGGAAAATCCCGACTTACTTTCTCTTGTTTTTAACAAAATTCTCCCCACCTCGCACAGCCGTTTGCGCCGCCGTTCCCTCAAATAAAAGAAAATTCGTGAAAAAGCGTTTCAAAACAACAATTTCTCAACGATTGTATCTTACCATATCCTTCGGAATCTGTCAAGAGATATTCCAAAAAAATACAAATAAAAATTTTGAGAAAATGGGGGGGTGAACTCCTCGGTGATGATTTTCATCCTTACCTTTTCATAAAAAATTTTACAAAAAACACTTGACAATAGATTTTGTATGTGGTATAATACCATCAATTTAATGAAAACCGAAATGATTTTTTAGAGAATCAGTATAAGGGAGTAGTCAGCGTTCTGTTTTTGAGCGTGACCAAGCCAACATTCTGAAGCGTATGCTTCTGGCTTTGTATAAAATGACGAGACTTATCTGCGAATGCACAGATAAGTCTTTTTTCTATCCCGACAGACGGAGAAGGAGAATTTATGAGTATTTGGGAATTGGCGCTTTTGGCAGTGGGCCTTTCTATGGACGCCTTTGCGGTTTCTATTTGTAAGGGGCTTTCAACCAGGGGGGTAACCTGGAAGCATTCTGTGCTGTGCGGTCTTTATTTTGGCGGATTTCAGGCGCTTATGCCGGTTTTGGGCTATTTTTTAGGAAGACAGTTCAGCGGCCTGATTACCGGGATTGATCATTGGATCGCCTTTTTGTTGCTGGGGTTGATCGGGGGCAATATGATTTTAGAATCCCGGGGGCAGTCAGAGCAGCTCAACAGTTCCTTTTCTCCCCGTACCATGCTTCCCCTGGCCATTGCAACCAGCATTGACGCCCTGGCGGTTGGGGTTACCTTTGCTTTTTTGCAGGTGGAGATTGTACCGGCTGTTTCTTTGATTGGGGCAATCACCTTTTTGTTCGGTGCGGCCGGGGTGAAAATCGGCAGTGTATTCGGCCTGAAATTCAAATCAAAGGCAGAGCTGGCCGGGGGAATTGTGTTAATTCTCATGGGGCTTAAAATTCTGCTGGAGCACACGGGCGTCATTCATTTTTAATCTTTGAGGGAGTAATTCCGCAGTTGATGCGTGGTAAGTCAACAGCATGATAGCGGTTGCTATCTGGCTTATCTGTAGAGAATGAGACTCATATACAGGGATTCCTGCATATGAGTCTTTTTAAATAGACATACTAAATACAGAAAAATGGGAGGTTTTCTGATGAAAGAGTATTTAAAAGAAGGGGCTCAGGTGCTGAGGGAGCTTGACAGCGCAGAAGGGGGATTATCCTCCGATCAAGCCACCCGCCGCTTGGAGCAGTACGGGCCAAACAAGCTGGCGGAAGGGAAAAAAATTTCTTTGCTGCAACGGTTTTTTAAGGAATTGGCGGATCCTATGATCCTGATTCTGATCGCAGCAGCTGTCATCTCGGGGATTACCTCCCTTTATTCGGGAGAGTCCTTTGCGGATGTGATCATCATTATG
>JAXEOR010000050.1:0-5661 GCA_034117945.1 Clostridia bacterium
TTGCCCTTGTGGTTGACGAAACCTCCTTCCCGGATACTGCCCGACGCATCCGACAGGCGCGCAGTGACGGGATGATTGACGCATTTTTCTTTGAAAGCGTTTCCGGCGAATATGTCACAGCAGTCATAGATAGCTTGTAAAAAAGGGGGAGTTTTCAGTGAGATATAGAAAATTGCTTTGCGTTTTGTGCAGCATTGTCCTGCTTTTTACCATAACGGGATGCGGAAAAAATAAGGAACTGGTTCATCTAACCCTTTGGCATGTGTACGGAGAACAGGTTGCATCGCCTATCAATGAGTTGATCGAGGAATTTAACAGCACGGTGGGCGCAGAGGAAGGGATCAGCGTTACTGTAACTTCTGTGTCCAATTCCAACAAAATTCATGAGGGCATTCTAGCAGCGGCAAACAAGGAGCCCGGCGCCCCTGATTTGCCTGATATTTTTAACTGCTATCCCAAAACCATATCGGCTATGCGTGATACGGATATTCTGGTGGATTATCATGATTATTTTACAGAGGAAGAGCTTTCCGAATATATCAGCGCCTTTGTGGAGGAGGGCACCTTTGACGATCAGCTGCTCATTTTTCCGGTGGCAAAGTCGACCGAGCTTCTCTTTATAAATCGAACACTGTTTGATCGCTTTGCACAGGATACCGGAGCAAAGCTGGAGGATCTTTCCACTTGGGAGGGGCTATATCGCACCGCCTCATTGTATGCAGACTGGACAGACGGCCTCACCCCCGATACTCCCAATGACGGGAAGGCCTTTTTGGCAAACGATTATCCCTTTCACTATTTTCAGATCGGGGTAAAGTCTTTGGGAGAGGATTTTTTTGAGGATGAAATGTTTTCCTTTTCTCCGGCCTACCAAACCGCTTGGGAGCCTCTTGCTAAGGCGGCTTTTCAGGGGGGTGTTTGGCTGGGTGAGGGGTATGCCACCGAAGCCCTGCGTACGGGCGACGTGATTGCCACCATTGCATCCTCCGCAAGTGTTTTGTATTATGAAAATATTGTTACCTATGAGGACAATACCTCCGAGGAAATAGAAATCATTTCCATGCCCTACCCCTCCTTTGAAAAGGGGGAGAAGATGGTGATGCAGAGGGGGAGCGGCTTTTGCACCGTGAAATCCACTCCGGAGCGGGAAAAAGCGGCCTGCACCTTTATCAAATGGATAACCGCACCTGAGCAAAACGCTAAGTTTGCAACATCCTTGGGGTATGTTCCGGTTTGCCAGGGCGCTTACGAAAGCTATTTGGAGCAGGAAACCCAAAAGCTGACCGATCCGAAATATCAAGACCTGTATCAAACCATACAGGAAATCAATCCGGATTACAAGTTTGTTTATCCTCCCCGGTTTGAAAGCTATCTGGACAGGGAAACACAGTTCACTTCCGTGATCCGACGGCTGCTCTCAGAGGGGAGAAATGAATATATCACAAGAACATACAGCGGGGAAGAGACTGACGATGTGCTGTCTCACCTGACAGATCAGTATTTTAAAAAGCTGAAAAATGAATTACATCAGACCTCAGGCAGCCAAAAATAGGGAGAACAAGCAATGCTAAAGTATTTTGAAGATTTGAAAACGGTTTGCTCTCAGTTAAAAAACCGCAGCATCAGCATGCAGCAAAAATTGATGCTTTACTTTTTATCGATTATTGCGGTGATTCTGTGCATTTTGCTGGTGGTGTTTGCAGTTACGGGGCTGCTTTCTTTTTCCCAGCAGCATGTGCATCAGGGCCTTTCTATAATGCTGGACAATTCTGTGTCAAAAATTACCCAGCAGCTGGATAATTTTACGGCTCAGGGCATTAAGCTTTCCGGAAAAATCAGTACAGAAATTGATTACATGATGCAGAAAAACAACATGTCCTTTCAGGAACTGAACAATCATCCGGAGCGGATTGAGGATTTGCAGCAGGCTCTTTACAATCCCCTAAGCGGCTCCTTGGAAGCATTGGGCTGCAGCGGGGCATATGTTATTTTAGACGCAACAGTAAATACAGAGGCGCCGGGAGCCGACGATTCGCGAAGCGGTCTTTATTTGCGGCGCACCAGTATGAATGACTGCAATCCTGTGAATTCCGGAACGGCACTGTTTCGGGGAGGAAAGGAGGTTGCCAGAAAAAATAAGCTTGAGCTGCATAACCGCTGGAATATGGAATTTGATGTGAAAAAGTTCCCTTTTTATTGGAAGTTTAAAGGCAATCCCGCCCTATGCTATGACGGTTCTTATGTGTGGACAAAAAAACAAGAACTCCCGGAAACCTGGGAAAAGGTGATGTATCTTGTGGTTCCCATTGTGGGCAGCCAGGGCGAATTTTACGGCGTTTGCGGCCTTGAAATCAGCGAGCTGTATTTTCAGCTTGCCTACCCTTCTTTTGACAGCGAATTTGGAACGATGGTAACGGTGCTGGCTCCTTTGGAGCAGGGAACGCTCTATTTGTCAGAAGGCTTGTGCGGTGCTGAAAAGCGGGGGAAATTCCCGGAAAATTCTCTCCGCATGAAATCGGAGAGGCAGTTTCAACATTACAGCTCCGGCAAAAAAGAGTATATCGGCGCATCAGAAGACATTTCTATGTCGGTATTACCCAACGATACCAGGTGGACGGTAACGGTGCTGCTTTCTGCTTCTAGTTTCAGAGCATATGTGGCCAAAAGAAAAATTATCCTGGTGCTTATCTTTGTTTTGTTGCTGCTTTGCCTGATTATGATGTCTGTCTTTCTGTCCAGACGGTATGTCCGTCCTATTACCCAGGGGCTGGAGGCCATTCAGCATGGAAATTTATCACATGATGCATCATCAGGGCTGTCTGAGCTGGATGAGCTGATGCAGTTTTTAAGAACGCAGCAGGAGCATACCACCGTTGAGACGGGTGATTTGCCGGAGGGCATCCGGGAGATCTTTGATAACTTTATTGAACGGTGCAAAAGCCTTACCAATGCAGAGCGCAACATTTTGGAATATTACATAAACGGATATCAGATTATGGAAATTCCTGATTTGGCCTATATCAGCATGAGCACCGTACGAAAGCACAACCGCAGCATTTATGAAAAGCTGGAGGTTTCCTCCAAGGACGAACTGATGCTCTATATTGATCTGCTGCGCCGGTGCGGAAAGCTGGATGATATTCCTTTTGGGGTAAAAGAGTAATATGCATTTTTTGGACTGTCTCGTTTTCGGGCAGTCCTTTTGTTATTTTTGCATAAACGGAAGGTCCTTTTTTGGTTGTATTGATGGTATCCAATGGATAATATTCCGGGAAATACGCCAAAAAGTGTTCGATGGACACTATCTTTTCCATATGAAATACATTAAAATATAGGTGATAAAAAAGTTATTATGGAAGGGGGGAGTTGTATGATGCGGGACGAATTGATCAGGCATATGAAAGACTGTTCCACCGAGGAGAGCTTTTGCTTTGAGTTTATGTGCTCCTCCTGTGGAACGAGGTGGCACAGCAGACCCATCCCTTTTTCAAGGGCGGGGGAAAAGGTGAGCGATAAAAACAAAAAAACAGTTTATGACGCACTGTACAGGCGGGAATGGAACTTTGCCCGTAATGCCGTTTTGGATGAGGCGATCGATTACTTCAGCATTTGCCCGATCTGTCACGGACTGATTTGCGATTGCTGCTTTTTAATCTGCGATGAAATTGAGATGTGCTGTGTTTGTGCAGAAAAGCTGCACGAATCAGGAGAGCCGGTGATGGCAAGGGTGGCCGGCGGATAATTTGTTTGCTTGCCACAAAAATAAAAACAGGAGGTAAAAGATGGATACGATTCAGAATTACCAATGCCCATGCTGCGGAGCGCCCCTTGTATTCAGCGGTCAAGCCCAGAGCTTGCACTGCGAATCCTGCGAAAATGATTTTTCTTTGGATACTATGCAGCAAATGGACGATGCAGAAAAAACCTCTCAGGGTGCGTCAAAATTTGACTGGGAGCATTACGAACCCAGAAGCTTTGAGAACGCAGGGGATGTTACCCTTTCAAGCTACAGCTGTCCTTCCTGCGGAGCGGAAATTACGGGAGACGATACCATGGGTTCTACCGTTTGTCCCTACTGCGGCAATTCTACCATTATAAAGGGTCAGTTTGAGGGAACGCTCAAACCGGATTATATCATTCCCTTCCGGGTGGATAAAAAGGCGGCAAGGGCTGCCTTTGAAGGGGATTTCAAAAATGCCCCCTTTTTGCCGGACGCATTTAAAAACAAAAAGAAAATTGAAGAAATGGCGGGGGTTTATATTCCCTTCTGGATGTTCGACTGCGATTGTAATGCGGCTCTGTCCTACAGCGCCGAGCGGGTGACTACCTGGAGCGATTCCAATTATAATTACACCAGGACAGAGCATTTTAAGCTGTTCAGAAGCGGCAGCATAGGCTTTGCCAACATTCCGGTTGACGGCTCAAAGAAAGCGGATGACGCTTATATGGAGGCGGTGGAGCCTTTTCAGTATGAGGATGCGGTAGAATTTAACAGCGCATATCTTTCGGGGTATTTGGCAGATAAATATGACGTGACTGCGGAGGAAAGTATAGACAGAGCCAACCAGCGGGTGGAAAACTCCACAGTTTCCGCCTTTTCCGATACAACCAAGGCGTACACTGCAGTCATTCCGGAGCATACTCATGTTGATTTTTCCAACGGGAAAATCAGATATGCTCTTCTTCCTGTTTGGATGCTGAATATTAAATATATGGACACCATGTATAAATTCGCCATCAACGGCCAGACCGGCAAGGTAGTGGGGCAGTATCCGGTGGATAAAAGCAAAAAGTGGAAGTATTTTGCCAAGGTCGCAGGAATCGCTTATGTTGCCGCAGCAGCTGTTGCGTGGCTTTTGCTGCATTAAGGGGGTGAGAATGTGAAAAAAATTGTTTTAGCAATCACGCTTATGCTCATTTGCGCTGTATCTGTGTTTCCGGTTTCTGCGGAGTTTGTAAATCCACCCATTGTGGATGAAGCGGGGTATCTAACAGACGGTCAATTTGAGGAGCTGTCCGCAAGGCTTGATCAAATCCGCACTGCCTACAACTTTGACGTGGCAATTTATACAGAAGAAATCATGTCCGGGTTTGACGCCGAAAGTACGGCAGATGATCTTTTTGATTATAAGGGCTACGGAGCAGGCCAGAATGGGGATGGCATCCTTTTGTACATATGCGCAGATACGCGGGAATATTGGTTCACAACCCATGGCAGCGGCGAAGCCTTTTTTAACCAAAACGGTCTTGCTTACCTGGAAAAAGAGATTTTGCCCTTCTTGAAAGAGAACGATTATGCTTCGGCGATGACAGTCTTTGCCCAGCGTTCCGAAGAGCTTTTGGAAATGGCAAAGCAGGGAAAGCCTTTTGATCAAAAACAGCACAGCGCCAAATATCTTTTGTGCGTGATTGCCGGGGCACTGCTGCTGCCACTTTTGCTGGCATTTTTGTTGATGCAGAACAAGCTAGGCAAGATGAAAACAGCAGTTAAGCAGGATTATGCCGCAAATTATATGAAGCCGGGCAGTATGAATCTGACAGATTCCAGGGATATTTTCCTGTACAGTACGGTGACAAAAACAGAAAAACCCAAATCAAATTCAGACAGTCATACTTCTTCCTCTGGGGAAAGCCATGGGGGACGAGGCGGAAGTTTTTAAA
>JAXEOR010000051.1:0-2330 GCA_034117945.1 Clostridia bacterium
AAATATCCGAATATTAAAATGGCTCTTTGGTGGTCCAGCGCAGATTATGACATGAGAGAGGAGTTTTATAAAACTCTTGCCCGCCCCTACTGGCTGGACGAAACGGAAGAAACCACAAAGGCCTTTCGAGAGGGAATCAAGCAATATCGTTAACAAAGAATGCGCCTAGGCGACGCTGCTAACCCCTGTTCGGGGCGGATTTGACGGAGGGCATCCAAAAAATTCCACCAGCTTATCCCCTGCTTTCTATAGGCTTTTATGTAACAAAACAACTCTTTCCGGGGATTATTTTCGACTGATTTTTATACAATTGTATCAAAATTCAGATTTCTTGTGATGATTTCTTGACAGGAAGGCGAAAATATGGTACTATTGAAGAAAGGTTATGAAAATGTAAAGGAGGCTTGAGCAATGAAACGGCTTGGTTTTGCTCACTGCCGCAGTGCTGTCAGTGCTGCGCCCTTTGATTTTCATGCAATTTTTCACATAACAGCAGACAATGTGCTTGGTGCAGTGTCTGTTTTTATTCATTTCTTGCTATGCAAAATGATGATTGGCCTGTTGTTTAGCACCAGCCTTCTAGTCCGGCTGGTCAATCTCTTCCAACAAAAAAGGCATTGTGAAAAAATTTTTTCGGTTTGGGTTCCCTGCATCAATTGAAAACCGTTGTTTAAAAATTTTCAGCTTTGCTTTTTTGGCAGAGCTGTTTTTTATCATTGTATTTTTGCCATTTGGCTAAAATAAATTTTTATATCACGAAAGAAGGAATCATCTATGAAAAAAGGCACAAAGTTAGCAAGCATTGTAATGGCCTCTGCCATGGCTCTTGCTTGCCTCTCCGGCTGCGGTTCTTCTTCCACCGAGCCCAGCAGTGAAGGTGGCAGCACCAGCACCGGCGCAATCAAAATTGGCGGCATTGGCCCGGTTACCGGAGCGGCTGCGATTTACGGCCAGGCAGTGAAAAACGGTGCTGAAATTGCCGTTGAGGAAATCAATGCCAAGGGCGACATTCAATTCGAACTGAAGTTTGAGGATGACGAAAACGACGCTGAAAAGTCTGTCAATGCCTACAACAAATTAAAGGACTGGGGCATGCAGATTTCTCTCGGAACGGTTACCACACAGCCCTGCATCGCCGTTTCTACTGAAACCAATGCAGACAGAATCTTTGCTTTAACCCCTTCCGCTTCTTCCACCGACGTTATCGGCGGTCAGCCGGATAAAAGCGGTAACGTAACCATTCAGCGTAAGGACAATATGTTCCAGATGTGCTTTACCGATCCTAACCAGGGTGTTGCTTCCGCTCAGTATATTAAGGATCAAAACCTGGGTACCAAGATCGCAGTCATCTACAACAATTCCGACGCTTATTCCACCGGAATTTATCAAAAATTCCAGTCTGAAGCAGACCAGCTGGGTCTGGATGTTGTATGCGTGAAAACCTTTACTGATGACTCTGCCAACGATTTCACCTCTCAGTTGAACGAAATCAAAGCAGCAGAAGCTGATCTGGTTTTCCTGCCGATTTACTACACTCCCGCTTCCTTAATTCTGTCTCAGGCGGACAAAATGCAGTATGCACCGAAATTCTTCGGTGTTGACGGTATGGACGGTATCCTGACGCTGGATAACTTTGATACCTCTTTGGCAGAAGGTGTTATGCTGCTGACTCCCTTCACCGCTGACGCAGAAGACGAGCTGACCAAGAGCTTTGTTGCAAAGTATCAGGAAAAATACGGTGAAACCCCCAATCAGTTTGCGGCAGACGCATATGACAGCGTGATGGCAATTTACAGCGCATGCCAAAAGGCAGGAATTACAGCGGATATGAGCGCAGCAGACATCTGTGAAGAGTTGATCGCTGTATTCACAAGCCCTGATTTTCAGATTGACGGCCTGACCGGTACGCAAATGACCTGGTCTGATTCCGGTGAGGTTTCCAAATCTCCGAAGGGTATGGTCATCCAGAACGGCGTATATGTGGGAATGTAATCAATGATTAAGAGAGGCGGCTGCAATTACGCAGCCCCTCCTTTTCTACTCTTGTTACTCCTTTATACAGAAACAGAAAATTGAGGTGTAAGCAATGACTTTTCTTTCAAATTTAATTAACGGAATCAGTCTTGGCAGCGTATATGCCATCATAGCACTGGGCTACACGATGGTGTACGGCATTGCAAAAATGCTGAACTTCGCTCACGGAGATGTGATCATGGTGGGAGCCTATCTTTCCTTTTGCTCCACCGCCTACCTTCATCTGCCGCCGGTTGTTTCCGTACTGATTGCTATGGTAGTTTGCACGATACTTGGAATTTTGATTGAAGGCCTGG
>JAXEOR010000052.1:0-27905 GCA_034117945.1 Clostridia bacterium
GATTGCGTACGAGCACCTGCTGAGCGTTTATGGTAGATACGTTGCTTGACAATGAGGAGCCGATATGATAGGCTTGTGCCGGGGCGAACCGCCCTTGGGGCTGCTTCGTTCTTTCGCCGCATCATCACATCGGCAGAGGTCGCCCGCAAGTGAACCGTGGAATAAATGCGACAACTTCTACGAAAATGAAAGAATTATTACGATTCATTCCGTTTTTTGCAGAGTTTTACTGTCTATTTTTTCTGGGAGGGCACACTCTGATGTAAAAATCACATGGGAAACATATGCCCATCTTTACCCAAAAGAAGAGGAAAGAGCGGTTGAAATTTTGAATAAACTTTAAAAAACGTGTAAAAAACGTGTAAGAAAAAACAAAAACCGCTTAAAATAAGCGGTTTTTTAGCATTTGGCGGAGAGGGAGGGATTCGAACCCTCGAACGGGTATTAGCCGTTACACGATTTCCAGTCGTGCGCCTTAGACCAGCTCAGCCACCTCTCCAGACCGTTTTTTGCTCAGTCAACATTAATCATTATACCATTCCTTCCCGCAAATGTCAAGAAAAATTTTTCGCTTTTTTTATTTTTCTGCATGGGTTTTCTACATTTCGTTCATTTTCTCTTTATCATTCAGATGCTACCCCTTTCTGTTTTTTGTGGTATCATCTAAGTGACTCGTTTTGAAACCTCCGGTTCGGGTTTGTTCCGTCACTTAACATGATACCGGAGTTTTCTGGATCAATGTCAATCAAGTAGACAGAACAATTATGTAATCATAAGAAATATATGATTGTGGATAATAAGGTTTTGAACATAGGAGCATAAATTTCATTCCATTAACAACAAAACACTTATAGGGAAATCCTACAAGTGTTTTGGGCAGTGGTGCGGATGACAGGGATCGAACCTGCACGCCAAAGGCACAAGAACCTAAATCTTGCGCGTATGCCAATTTCGCCACATCCGCAAATATGAAATGAAAAGTTGAAGATTGTTGTTTTAATGCTTATCAAATTTCATTTTCGATGAGTCATTCTTTCATTGAGACAGTAAAAGCAAAAAGGGATTGCGTTTGCCGGCTTTGCCTCAGAAAAATCCCGCCATTTCATTATACCATAAAAAATAAATTTGTCAAGGCTTTCTCGTTGCTTTTGGTGAAATGGGCGGTCTGATAGTGTCGGCAGACGCAATCCGTCTGAAATTATTCCTTCCCGATGCATTGGGCAATTGCGTCTGCAATTGCGGAAATTTCCTCTTTTTGCTCCGGTTTTAAGGAGGAGCGGACGGTCAGAAGGGGAGCGATCATTTCCATTTGCTTCATTTGACCAACCAGCTCGGTCATCTTTTTCCCTGCAGAGGGCGCCCAGCTTCCGTTTTCAATCAATGCCACCTTGCGGTTTTGCAGATTGTGGTGAACCAAATCATTCAGCAAAATTTCCATGCTGTCAAACAGGCCGGAATTATAAGAGGCGGCGGCGAATACAAGATGACTGCACCGGAAGGCTTCCGCCACCAGATAGGAGGGATGGGTGGAGGCGGTATCGCACACCCTGATGTTCCTGACCCCTCTTTGCGCCAGTTCAAAGGCCAGCACCTCGGCCGCATTTTCCGTGTTTCCGTAGATGGAGGCATAGGCAATCAGCACCCCTTCCTCTTCCGGTGTGTAGGTGCTCCAGCTTTGGTAGGCCTTCAGATACAGCGAGAAGTCCTTGCGGATCACGGGGCCGTGCAGCGGGCAGATTGCTTCAATTTCCAGTTGGGAGGCCGCTTTTAACAAGGCCTGCACCGAGGGGCCGTATTTTCCCACGATGTTGGCATAATACCGCCGAGCCTCCGGCAGCCACTGGGTTTGAAAATCCATAGCGTCTGCAAACAAGTGCCCCTCCAGCGCACCGAAGGTTCCGAAGGCATCTGCGGAAAACAGCACCTTTGCGGATGCATCATAGGTGACCATGACCTCCGGCCAGTGCACCATAGGCGCCATGACAAAGGAGAAGGTGTGAGCACCGGAGCAAAGAGTATCCTTGGGTCCCACTGTCACGATTTGAAAATCCTCTGCAAAAAACTGGGACAGCATCTTCTTCGTTTTTTCGTTGCAAACCAGAGTGACCTCCGGATACCGTTTCACGATTTCTGCAATAGAGCCGGCATGATCCGGTTCCATATGATTAATAATCAGATAATCCAGCGGCCTGTCCTTCAAAAGGGCAGATACATTTTCAAAAAACTGCTTTGTTACCGCATGATCCACACCATCGGTCAAAACGGTTTTTTCATCCATAATCAAATAAGAGTTATAAGACACCCCCTGGGGGATGGGATATACATTTTCAAACAGAGCCAGTCTGCGGTCGTTGCCGCCAACCCAGAAAATATCCTCCGTAACCTTGCGTACACACTCCATGGTAACACATCCTTTTGGCAAAATTTTATGCTATCCATTAGTATACCCGAATTTGGGAGAAAATTCTGTTGCAATTGCAACTTTATCTATAATTCAGCCAGACCAGTAAATCAGATTCCTTCCGGTTTGCAAAGCAATGGTAGGGGATCAGGGTCAGACTGACCGGGACAAACTGCTCTGACAGGGGTGCGTAAAGCTGCTCCGAATCCTGCCGCTTCCAGCCCTTTGCGGTTAACACAGGGGCACCGAACAATTCGCTGTCGGTTTCTGTAAAGGCAGTATTTTTGTCAAGATAAAGATTGTGAATGTTTTCTTCGTGATTGTCGATTCCTTCCAGACAGTATACCATCGGCCCCCGCTGCACCGCCGCCCGGTTTGCATTTTCCCATACCCTGGGGGTGGAGGCTACCAAAAAGGGTGTCATATCAAATTGGATTTGAACCGGGGAGGACAGGTCTTGGATTACGGCATAGCCCCGATCCATGGTATAGGGAACGCTGACGGAAAAGCTTTGGCACCAGCTTGGAATCCGAATTTTCAGGCGGCTTGCTCCCGTCAGAGTCACAGACACGGTTCCTTCAAGGGGATACTTGGTTTTTTGAACCAGTCTGACACCATCCTGCTCCATCACACTGTCCATAAACTGATGAACATAAATGGTTTCCCCTTCCATTCCGTAGCAAAAATCCCCCATAGATGATAAAACCCGATTCAAATTGGGCGGGCAGCAGGAGCAGCCGAAGATTTCAGGACGGACAGACAAAGGCAGGTGTTCCGAGGAACCGGTGCAATTATATCTTTGATGATAGCGTAAATTGATTTCCAAGGGATTTTCGTAGAAAAACCGTTTTCCGTCTAAGGAGAGACCGGACAGCATGCCATTATACATGGCTCGTTCCAGCACATCCTGATATTTCGCATCAGCCTCCAATTTGGACATGCGCCGGGCAAACAGCATCAGGCCGATGGCGGCGCAGGTTTCGGTGTAGGCTGTTTGATTGGGCAGGTCATAGGGAATGGTAAAGGCCTCTCCCACATGAGTAGAGCCAATACCGCCCGTCAGGTACATTTTTTTGTCTGCAATATCGGCAAACAACGCTTTACAGGCCTCTTCCAGCTCCTGATCCTGCGTTTCCAAGGCCAGATCCGCCATGGCGCAGTAAAGATAGCATGCCCGCACTGCGTGACCTAAGGCGGTGTGCTGCCGGCGCACAGGCAGGTGACTTTGATGATAGCATTCCTGCGTGTTGGCAAAGGCCTTCAGGCCTTCCGGCTTTTGTCCCCGCTGGTTGACAAAAAACAAAGCCAGCTCTAAATAACGCTTTTCCTTGGTGCAGCGATAGAGTCTGACAAGGGCTAGCTCAATTTCTTCATGTCCCGGGGTAACAAAGGCGGCAGATTGCTCCTCCATAAAGACTCTTTTGATATAATCGGCATAACGCATCATCAGCTTTAAAAAGCGATCCTTTCCCGTTGCTTCATAATAGGCCACTGCCGCTTCTATCAAATGTCCGGCGCAGTACAGCTCATGACAGTTTCGGTCGGTAAAGCGCTTGTCAGGCTCGCAGACCGTAAAATAAATATTGAAATAACCGTTGGGATCTTGATTTTTCTCTATTTGATCAATCAGCCATTCCAGCCGTTCGCTCAGAGATGGATCGGGCTGCTGGGCAATGAGGTTTGCCGCCCCCTCCATCCATTTTGCTACGTCAGAATCCCAAAAAACATGGGGCTTGGGCTCCATGCCCGGTTTCCAGTCGCAGGTGAAGGCATGGATTCTGCCGGTCTGGGAAAACTGCTCCCATACAGCCTCAATGGTAATTTTCCGATTTAATTCCTCCTTTCTTTTCCAAAATCCATCGGTCAAAGAAACCTGATGAAATGAAATTTGATTCATGGTTGATCTCCCTTCCGCCGCCTCGCTGCTGCTGGACAGCTTTACATATTTGCGAAAAAAATTTTAAAAATGACTCTATTTCACTTGCGTTTTTTCTGGTTTTATTGTATCCTATAGAAGAGGGAAAATCAAGAGCAAAAAACAGTGATTGATTGGAGAAAACAGATATGTTAACAAAAGAGGATCAAATTCTTTCCTTTGTCTATATGGGGCTGTTTAATACTCAGCAGCCCTGGATTCATCCCAAACGGACGGAACGGGATTTTGAATTGATTTATGTGGTGGACGGGAAGGTGCATATGAAGGAGGAGGAGAGGGAGCTCCACCTCAAAAAGGGGGATCTTTGTTTACTGCGCCCCTTTCTTTCCCATGAGGGAATTTCACAAAGCACTGGGCATACCTCCTTTTTCTGGGTGCATTTTCTTTCAGAAGGGGAGCTGAAGGGGGTGCCCGGGGTGATGGAACGGTTTGGCCAGCCCTCTCTTTTTAAGGAGCTGCTTCATTACAGTAATCTGCCCAATTGCCCCGACTATGTTGTCAATGCAGTGCTGCTTCATTTGCTTTGCAGCGCTGTGTTTTCCGAGGGAGAAACGGAATCCAGACTGGCAAAGGAGGTCTACGAATGGATCCGGGTTCATGCAGACGGCAGCTTGACGGTGGAGCAGGTGGCGAAAACATTCGGTTATCATCCGGAGCATCTGTCCCGGCTGATACGGCGGCAGTACGGAACGGGTCTGAAGGGCTTGATCGACCGTTTTGTGCTGTTAAAGCTGAAGGATCGTCTTTGCCATACCAATGATTTCGTAAAGGAAATTGCCGGACAGTGCGGCTTTCGGGACGCCTCCGCCTGCATCAAATTTTTTCAGTATCACGAGGGACTTTCCCCTAACCGTTACCGGAATTTGTATTCCAATACCCATATGAATAAAGAATAGCGTGATTGACTTGACAATTTGGCGGAGTTGTGATAAAGTTAGTATATGCTAACAAATGGAGAGAGGTACTATGAGTTTGACAGAAGGAAAAAAAGGGGAAGAGTATACAGTGCAGTCCATTCAACTGGAAACGGCTGTGAAGCGCCGGCTGCAAATGCTGGGGCTGACGAAGGGATCTAAGGTGAAAATTATCAACAGAAAGCGTTCCGGATCTATGATCATTCATATCCGCGGCACCCGGTTTGCCATCGGCAGGCGGTTTGCGGCGGGAATTCTTGTTGGGGAGGGAGATTGATGAGCGATTCTTTGCACGTTGCCTTTATCGGCAACCCCAACTGTGGAAAAACAACCTTATTTAATGCTTACACCGGCGCCAAGCTGAAGGTAGCCAACTGGCCGGGGGTTACGGTAGAAAAAATGGAAGGGAGTATGCATTTTCAGGGACAGGAGGTTCGACTGGTGGATCTGCCCGGCATTTACTCCCTGACCTCCTATACCATGGAGGAGCAGTTGTCACGGGAATATCTGCTGGAGGATGAGGTGGATGTTGTGGTAGACGTGGCAGACGCTTCCGCCCTGGAACGGAATCTTTATCTGACTCTGCAGCTGATTGAATTAGGAAAGCCTGTGGTGCTGGCTCTGAATATGATGGATATTGTAGAGGAGCGGGGCATGGAAATTGACCTGCACCGGCTGCCTGAAATGCTGGGGATTCCCTGCGTTCCCGTATGCGCCCGGAAACGGACGGGGCTGAACGTGCTGATGCATGCGGCATCTCATCACAAGGGTAGGCCGGTAGATCGGCTGGAGCATCATCATGCCAAAGGGCATCATGTGCATGATCATCATCAGGAATATGTGGTGGTATACAGTGACGAGCTGGAGGACAAACTGGATTTGGTGATGGAGCGGCTGGAGCGGGAATATCCGGATATGGTCAATTACCGCTGGCATGCCATCAAGCTGATGGAAGGGGATGAGGCGGTCAAAAAGCGGTATCCCATTGACCTGTCCGATCTGATTGACCGGAGCTATGAGGCGGATTTTATCAATCAGAAATATGACTTTATTGAGGAAATTATTCAGGAGGTGCTGGTCAATAAGGAGGATAAAAGCCAAAAAACAGATCGGGCGGATCGGGTTTTGACCCACCCTGTCTGGGGAATCCCTGTGTTTTTAGGGATTATGGCTCTGGTATTCTTTTTGACCTTCACCGTAGGCGACTGGCTGAAGGGCTATTTTGAGATCGGGCTGGAGTGGCTGTCTGGGGCAGTTCTTACTCTGATGCAAGCCGTAGGAGCGGGGGAGGGCTTAACCTCTCTGGTGGTTGACGGCATTATCGCCGGCGTGGGCGGTATTTTAACCTTTTTACCCAATATTTTTATTTTGTTTTTGGCACTGGCCTTTTTGGAGGACAGCGGATATATGTCCCGGGTGGCCTATGTGATGGATGGCCTGATGGGAAAGCTGGGTCTTTCGGGAAGAGCCTTTATTCCGATGCTGCTGGGCTTTGGGTGCAGTGTGCCGGCGGTGATGGCCTCCCGTGCGCTGGAAAACAGACGGGATCGGCTGCATACCATTTTGGTCACGCCCTTTATGTCGTGCAGTGCCCGCCTGCCGGTTTATGTGCTGTTTTCCCAGCTGTTTTTCGGTAAATATGCTATGCTGGCGGCCTATTCTATGTATGTGATCGGCCTGGGAGTAGCGATTTTGATTTTGCTGATCATCAACAGAAGAGAGCGGGCAGAGGGCAGCGCGCTTTTGATGGAGCTGCCGGAATATAAAACGCCCAATGCCAGAACCATTTTAATTTATGTTTGGGAAAAGGTGTCTGATTATCTGACCAAAGCGGGAACTACCATCTTCCTGGCTTCCATTGTACTTTGGTTTTTGCTGCATTACGGACCGGAGGGAATGGTGAAGGGAAGTGTGGGAGACAGCTTTGCGGCTATCATCGGCCGGTTTTTGGTGCCTGTGATGAAGCCGGCGGGGCTGGGCTACTGGACGGTGATCGTGGCTTTGATTTCCGGCATTTCCGCCAAGGAGGTGGTGGTTTCCTCCATGAGCGTTTTGTACGGAATCAGCAATATTTTTTCCACAGAAGGCATGAGTGCCCTGGGGGGCATGCTGGTGGCGGAAGGCTTTGGCGTGGTCAACGCTTATTCCATGATGCTGTTTTGTCTGCTTTACATTCCCTGTATCGCAACCATTGTAACCATTCATCGGGAAACAAAATCCTGGAAATGGACTGCCGGCTCTGTGGGGCTCCAGCTGGGAGTTGCCTGGACGGTGTCAACTTTATTTTATCAAATCGCAATGCTGATAGGAGGATGAGACTATGAGCTGGGTTATTGGAGGAATCATCGGAGTCTGGTGCGTGTTTGTAATCGTAAGAAGAATCAGAAAATGGAAAAGAGGGGAATTTTGCGACTGCGGCTGTTCTGACTGCGCTCATTCCTGCAAAAAAAACAGCGGGAGGAAGGAACAATGAAGTGGATCAAACGTTTGGTGCTGCTGCTAATTTTGATCGTGTGCGGAATCGGGGCGGTTGTGACCTGGCAGGGATACCGGCAGTATCAGAATGCCTTGGCTCAGCTTCCTTTGGAAGAAGCGGTGGAGGATCTCCGAACCCAGCAGCATTTTGTTACTGCGGATCAAATTCCCGATGTGTACCGCAAGGCGGTGGTGGCGGTGGAGGACAGACGGTTTTATCAGCATAAGGGCTTTGACATCATCGGCACAGCCCGGGCGATATTCACCGACCTAAAGGAGAAAAAGCTGCTGCAGGGGGGCAGTACGCTGACCCAACAGCTTTCCAAAAATATGTATTTCCCCATGGACGACACACCTCAGCGGAAGGCTGCGGAGATTTTTATGGCACTGGACATGGAACGGAAGTATTCCAAGCAGGAAATCCTGGAACTGTATGTGAACGGGATTTATTACGGCAGCGGCTATTACAATTTGTATGATGCGTCTGTGGGCTATTTTGGAAAGGAGCCCTGGGACATGACGGATGAGGAATGCACTCTTTTGGCCGGAATTCCCAATGCTCCGTCGGTTTATTCCCTGGATGTGAATCCCGATTTGGCTCGTCAGAGACAGGCACAGGTGGTCAGCGCCATGGTGGACTGCGGCTATTTGCTACAGTCTCAGGCAGAGGAACTGCTGGAAAACCGATAAAAACGGAGTAAGATATCCCGGTTTTTTCCTAAAAAACTAAGAATTTTAAAAATATTTTGAAAAATGCTTGACTATTTTTCGGGAATATGGTATGATTATTTGTACTTGGGTACGAAGAGGCCTATTTTTGATGTGTAAAAATTCGTACCGTTTTGTTCAGAAAGCAGGTAGGAGGTGTACCGATGAGAGTGAAAATTACATTAGCTTGCACAGAATGCAAACAGAGAAATTACAACACCATGAAAAACAAAAAGAATACTCCCGACAGATTGGAACTGAGCAAGTATTGCAGATTTTGCAAAAAGCATACGACTCATAAGGAAACAAAGTAGTTTATTTGAATGCAGGAGGGTTTCATGCCATGGCAGCAGCTGCGGAAAAAATGAATATATTTCAGAGAATTGGTAAGTATTTTAAAGGCGTTTGGGTAGAACTGAAAAAGGTCATATGGCCCAGCTTTTCTAAAGTCAGAAAAGATACAACGGTTGTTTTGGTTGCAATTATTATTGTCGGAATCTGCTTGGCGGTGCTGGACTGGGTGTTCAGCCTGGGACTGAGAGAACTGCTGAAGTTAGGCTGATTTTAATTTAGAAGGCAGAGGGAGGTGCGGAAGTCTGCGGACTTCCTGTATCATATGGCAGAAAACGCAAAATGGTATGTGGTTCATACGCTGACGGGGTACGAAAACAAGGTCAGAGACAGTATCGAAATGACTGCAAAAAACCGTAACATGGAGGATCTGGTTGTTGACGTTCAGGTGCCCATGGAAGAGGTTGTGGAAATGAAGGACGGGCAGAAAAAGGTGTCTGTCCGCAAAAAATTCCCTACCTATGTAATGGTGAAAATGGTGATGACGGATGAAACCTGGTACATTGTCCGCAATACCCGGGGCGTGACTGGGTTTGTAGGTCCCGGGAGCAAGCCGGTTCCTTTGTCCGAGGATGAGGCCGCCAACATGGGCATCGAAACAAAAACGGTTTCGATTGAATACCAGGTGGGCGACAGCGTGAAGGTGATTGACGGACCGCTGGAAAGCTTTATCGGCGTGGTAGAGGAAATCAGCATGGAAAAGAAAAAGGTTCGCGTTTGCGTTTCCATGTTTGGCCGGGAAACCCCTGTGGAATTGGAATTTGATCAGGTGGAAGTTTTGGTGTAGTCCGTCTTTGGACAGGCCGGTTTTGGCGGCCGATGAAAAAAATAATATGCGGCCTGTGCCGCTTATTATAGGTGGGAGGAACGGGAAAACCGTTCCGCCATTTACCACATTTTAAGGAGGTGCAAGTAAACTATGGCTCAGAAGGTTGTTGGTTTCATTAAATTGCAAATTCCAGCCGGTAAAGCAACTCCGGCGCCCCCTGTTGGACCTGCGTTAGGTCAGCACGGTGTGAACATTATGGGATTTTGTAAGGAATTCAACGAAAAGACAGCAAAGGACGCAGGCTTGGTGATTCCTGTTGTCATTACAGTGTATGCGGACAGATCTTTCTCTTTTATCACAAAAACGCCGCCTGCTGCTGTGTTGATTAAAAAGGCTTGTAAAATTGAACATGGTTCCGGCGTGCCGAACAAGACGAAGGTAGCGAATATTACAAAGGACGCGGTTCGTCAGATTGCCGAAACAAAAATGCCCGATCTGAATGCTGCCGATATTGACGCGGCAATGAGCATGATTGCCGGTACGGCAAGAAGCATGGGTATAGTGGTTGTGGACTAAGGTTTGCAAACCGGAAAACACCCCGCTTTTTCTTTCGGAATAAGCGAAGGGAGCAATCCCGTAATCTGGTGGGAGGAATGATGGCTTCATTCCGTGTTACCACGAAAGGAGTAGAGCATTTTGAAAAGAGGTAAGAAATATCAGGATAGCGCAAAGCTGATTGATAAAAGTAAATTATACGATCCTGCGGAAGCGGTGGATCTGGTTGTGAAAACCGGAAAAGCAAAATTTGATGAAACCGTTGAGCTTCATGTAAAGCTGGGCGTTGACTCCAGACATGCTGACCAGCAGGTGAGAGGCGCAGTTGTTCTGCCTCACGGAACAGGAAAAACCGTTCGTGTTCTGGTGTTTGCCAAGGGCGAAAAAGAGGCGGAAGCAAAGAATGCCGGAGCCGATTTTGTTGGCGCTGAGGATATGGTGCAGAAAATCCAGAGCGAAAACTGGTTTGATTTTGACATTATCGTTGCCACCCCTGATATGATGGGCTTGGTAGGTCGTTTGGGTAAGGTTTTAGGACCTAAGGGCTTGATGCCTAACCCCAAGGCCGGAACGGTTACCATGGATGTTGCTAAGGCAATCAGCGATATTAAAGCAGGTAAGATTGAATATCGTTTGGATAAAACGAATATTACCCACTGCCCTATCGGCAAGGTGTCCTTTGGTCCTCAAAAGCTGAAGGAAAATCTGGACACTTTGATGTCTGCCCTGTTGAAGGCAAAGCCCGCTGCGGCAAAGGGTCAGTACCTGAAGAGCATTGCGATTTCATCTACCATGGGCCCTGGAATTAAAATCAATCCTGCCCGGGTAAGCGATTAATTTCGGTTACCGTAACGAGGGTATCGGTGATAGACTGTTGAAAAAGTCCGGCATAGTCCGGACTTTTTTGCGCTTTTTCAGCCCCGTAGGCGCAAAGAGTCCCTTTTTGTGGGACTGTATTCCCCTATGTGCCGGTGATCGGTCGAGAATGAATTTGAGCGGCCGGGAGAAGGGGCAAACAATATGTTTAGGGAGGAACAAAATGTTGATTTTTATCTGTTATCCAAAATGCACCACCTGTCAAAAGGCGAAAAAGTGGCTTGAGGAGAATCAAATTGAATATGAGCTTCGGGATATCAAGGAAGCTCGTCCAAGCTTTGAAGAATTGAAGAGCTGGCATAAAACAAGCGGTCTGCCTTTAAAGAAATTTTTTAATACCAGCGGACTGTTATATAAGTCAATGCAGTTAAAGGACAAGCTGCCTGCCATGACCGAGGAGGAGCAGCTGGCACTTCTTGCAACCGACGGCATGCTGGTAAAAAGGCCCCTGTTGGTCAGCGAAAATTTTGTGCTTGCAGGCTTTCGGGAACAGGAGTGGAGCACTGCATTAAAAAAATAAGCGGTTGTTGATGATTTTGCTTGAAGCTGTTTTTGATTGCTTCTTTTGGACCTTGCGTCAGTCCTTGTCACAGTGCGAAAGAAAAGGCACTGTGACGGGGCTTTTTTCTTCATTTGCCTGGATTGGACTGGCTGCCGAGGCATTTTTGCACAAAATAACATCCTGTTATTCCCAATAAACCAACATTCTTTGAAAAAGTTAGAAATAATCATTGAATTTATGGAATAAGTATGGTAAAATAAAAGTTATAGTATTGGGAGGCGAGTAGTTTGAAAAAAATTTGTTTGCTGTTCGGCGGTATGTCGGAGGAATATGATGTATCCTGTGTGTCTGCCAGCTATGTGGCGGAGGAGCTGGATCCGAAAAAATATGAGGTTATTAAGGTGGGAATCACCAAGGAAGGGGAATGGAAGCTGTTTTCAGGAAGCACGGAGGAAATGCGGCAGCATACCTGGCAAAACGGAGCATGCGTTCCCTGCGTTTTGTCTCCGGACAGAAAGGATCACGGCCTGCTGATTCGGGACGGGGAAGGGGTAAGACTGGAGAAAATTGATGTGCTGTTCCCGGTGCTGCATGGCGCCTATGGGGAAGACGGCTGCATTCAGGGCTTGTTTCGGATGAGTGGAATTCCCTTTGTGGGGTGCGGCGTGGCGGCCTCTGCTTTGGGATTGGATAAGGCTTTGTCTAAGATGGTGTTTGATGGGGTGCAGATCCCCCAGGCTCAGTGGCTGCTGATTGAGGATATTGAAAAAGCGGATCGTGAGGCGGAGGCAGATCGGTGCCAAAGAGAGCTGGGCTTTCCTTGCTTTGTGAAGCCTGCCAGCACCGGTTCTTCTATCGGGATTACCAAAGCCCATGACAGAGAGGAGCTGCTGGAGGCATTTGATACAGCCCAGCGGATTGACCGAAAAATTGTGGTGGAAAAAGCCATTGTGGGCAGAGAACTGGAATGTGCGGTGCTGGGCAATGACAAGCCGGAGGTTTCCTGCGTGGGAGAGGTGCTGTCTGCCGGAGAGTTTTATGATTATGAATCCAAATATTTCGATCAGGCTTCTCAAACGGTGATTCCGGCGGCGCTGACTCAGGAGGAATCTGATCAAATCCGGTCCTATGCCCTGACGGCCTATCAGGCCTTGGGCTGCCGGGGGCTGTCCCGATGCGATTTCTTTTTGGGAGAGGATGGGACGGTGTATATCAACGAGATAAACACCCTTCCCGGATTTACGCAGATCAGCATGTTTTCCAAGCTATGGATGGCACAGGGGAAATCCTATTCTCAGGTGCTGGATGATTTGATTGCCTTTGCGGCTTGCTAAGGAGAGAGAAAATGGATCAACGTTGTATCGGCGTATTTGACTCGGGGCTGGGCGGCCTGACGGCTGTGCGGGAGCTGAGACGAGTGCTGCCGAAGGAAAATATTGTTTATTTTGGCGACACGGGTCGGGTTCCCTACGGCACCAGGTCAGACGCAGCCATTATTAAATATACCCGGCAGGATATTAATTTTCTGCGTCGGTTTGACGTGAAGATGGTGCTGGTCGCCTGCGGAACTGCCAGCTCGGTAGGCTTGCCAAAGCTGAAGGAGGAGTATCCTTCTTTGCCCCTGATCGGGGTGGTGGAGCCGGCCTCTCAGGCGGCGGTCAGAGCAACCAAAAAGGGAAGGGTTGCGGTGCTGGCTACCAGCGGAACAATCCGCAGCAATTCCTACGGAAGGGAGATCAGCCGGCTTGACCCGGCGGTTTCTGTTATGGGAAAGGCCTGCCCTATGTTTGTGCCGTTGGTGGAAAACGGGTATACCGACTGTCAGGTGGCTCGCCTGATCGCACAGGAATATTTGCAGCCTGTTCAGCAGTTTGGAGCGGATACCGTGATTCTGGGCTGCACCCATTATCCTTTGCTCAAAAAGGTGATCGGGGAGATCCTGGGGGATCAGGTGACCTTGATTGACGTTGGCGCTCAGGCAGCGGGAACGGTCGCCCGGGAATTGCAAAAGCAGGACATGCTGGGGGACAACCAAGGCTCGGTTTCCTATTACGTCAGTGATAATGTGGAGAACTTTGCTTCTCTGGGCAGCTTGTTTCTTCACTGCGAAATACAGGAGCAGGTAGAAAAAATTGATATCGAAAGGTTTTGACAACCATGGAAAAAAAGATGTTTTTAAAGATACAGGGAAACAGAATGCAGGACGGAGAAGAGGAAAAGGTGGAATTTGTGACCGAGGCTATGCTCCGCTGCGAAGGGGAAGGCTACTGCCTGGAATACAATGAATCTTCGGTTACAGGGATGGAAGGCACCAAAACCATGATTTTTCTGCGGCCTAATGAGGTTTCAATTGCCCGGGTGGGAAGAAATAATTCGCATTTGATGCTGGAACCGGGGAAAAAGCATGTTACGTTATATGAAACAGAGGCAGGAGTTTTGTCTATGGGGGTCAGCTCAGACAGAGTGCATGTGGAGATGACCGAAACAGGGGGACAGGCGGAATTTGATTACCACTTGGAAATTAACGATGTTCCCACATCTGACAATTATTTTTGTATGAAAGTATGGGAGGTTTAATCAGTGAAGTTAAATCCGATTCAACTGGTCAAAGAGGAAATCAAAAATATCATTGAGAAGGCAATGGCTGCCCAGGGGCTGGACGGCTTTGGGGCTGAGATTGAGCTGGAAAAGCCCAAAGACGCAGGCCACGGGGATTTTGCCTCCAACATCGCCATGCGTTTGGCAAAGCCTGCAAAAGCGGCACCCCGTGTGATTGCGGACAGGCTGATCGGAGCCTTTTGTCTGGATGGTAGTCCTGTGGAGCGGGCAGAATCTGCAGGCCCCGGCTTTATTAATTTTACGCTGAAGCCGGTCTGGTTTTATTCTGTGCTGGAGCTGATTCAGAAGGAAGGTGCCGATTACGGCAGGGTAGAGATCGGCCAGGGGAAAAAGGTGATGGTGGAATTTGTTTCCGCTAACCCTACAGGCCCCATGCATGTGGGAAATGCCCGGGGCGGCGCCATCGGGGACGTGCTGGCCAGCGTGCTGGATTTTGCTGGCTATGACGTTACCCGGGAATTTTATATCAATGATGCCGGAAACCAAATTGAGAAATTCGGCATGTCCCTGGAGGCTCGTTATCTTCAGCTTCTTTTGGGGGAGGATAGTGTTAAATTTCCGGAGGATGGATATCACGGGGAGGATATTACCCAGCTGATGCGGGAGTATATTGAACTGTACGGTGACCGGGAGCTTTCCAAGGATTCCAAGGAGCGCAGACAGGCACTGGCAGCCTTTGGGCTGGAAAAAAACATTGCCGGTATTCAGAAAACCATGGAGCAGTTTGGGGTGACCTATGACGTTTGGTTCCGGGAAAGCGAGCTGTATCGGACGGGTGAGGTGCAAAAAACGATCGATCAGCTTTGTGCCACCGGAAAGGCCTATGAAAAGGACGGCGCCACCTGGTTTGGTGCAACTGCTTTTGGGGCGGAAAAGGACGAGGTTCTGGTTCGTTCCAACGGAATTCCTACTTATTTTGCGGCGGATATTGCCTATCATCAAAACAAATTTAAAACTCGTGGCTTTGATACGGTGATTGATGTTTGGGGAGCGGATCACCACGGTCATACCGCTCGGATGAAGGGCGCCATGGATATTTTAGGGATTGATCCGGACAGGCTTCAGTTTGTGCTGATGCAGTTGGTACGGCTGATGCGGGACGGGGAGGTCTATAAGGTTTCCAAGCGGACAGGAAAAGCGGTGACCTTAAACGAGCTGTTAGAGGATATCGGAAGTGATGCAGCCCGGTTTTTCTTTAATCTGCGCCAGCCCTCCAGTCATTTTGATTTTGATCTGGATCTGGCGGTGTCGCAAACCAATGAAAATCCGGTATATTATGTGCAGTATGCCTATGCCCGGTGCTGCAGTATTCTGCGGATGCTGGAGGCAGAGGGGATCAGGGTGCCGGCGTATTCTCAGGTGGATTGCTCCCTGCTGAATACCCCCCAGGAAATGGCGCTGTTGGAGCGGCTTTCTGCATTCCCTCAGGAAATTACAGAAGCAGCTTTGCTGTATGAGCCGTCCAAAATTACCCGCTACACCATTGAATTAGCGTCGGTATTTCATTCCTTTTACAATGCCAATCGGGTCAAGGGGGAAGAGGAAGGCCTGATGAATGCAAGATTGCTTTTGATTGACTGCGTAAAAACAACGCTGCAAAATGCGCTGGGTGTTTTGGGGGTTACGGCGTTGGAACGGATGTAACGCCTTGTGATTAGGAGGAATTTGTGATGAAACAGAGAATGATCAGCCTTTTGCTTTGTCTTTTGCTTGTGTTTTCCTTTGGGATTCCCGCTCTGGCAGAGGATCCTCCTCAGACCTCGGGGGAAGAGCTTGGGCAGGTGGAAGAAACGCCTTCTCTGACCCCTGAGGAAGAGTTTCAAAAGCAGCTGGAGGAAAATGCTGCAAACATGGGAATTACGGTCGAGGAATACAAGGAATTGCTGCAAAATACCATGTTTCAGTATTACAAGACCTATATGAAGAGCATCGCAGAGGATTATAAATTTGATATTTCTCTGGAGAAGCTGTATGAATGTACGATCCGGGCACTGGTGGGGGTGGACAGCGAAAAATTAGAGCAGGCCTTTGCAGCCGCCTTTGAAGCGCTTGATCCTAACAGCCAGTTTTATGACGCACAAAGCTTTTCCAGCTTTACCCAAAAGCTGGACGACAGTCTGGTGGGGGTAGGGATTGTGGTGTCCAATCTGGAGGAGCGGATTGTGATTACCGGATTTCCTGTGGAGCATTCGCCTGCGGAGATGGCGGGGGTTCGGGCAGGAGACGAGCTGATTTCTGTGGACGGCCGTGATGTTAGAGGAATGAATGTGAACGAAATCACTCCTTTTATCCGGGGAGAGCTGGGCACAAAGGTAGAGCTGGGGTTGCTGCGGGACGGGGAGGAATATACCGTTACCCTGACTCGGGTGAAAATCAAGCAAAATCCCGTCAGCTATCAGTTTTTGGACGGCAATATTTTGTATTTGAAGCTGTCCTCCTTTAATGAGGGCTGCGCCGAGGAGGTTAAAAAGATACTGACCGAGGCGGATAAAAGAAAAACAGAAAAAATTATTTTTGATTTGCGCAACAACACCGGCGGGTATGGGTCGGAGGCTTATGAAATTGCCTCCTTATTCCTGCCCAAGGGCACGCTGATCGCCACCATGGAATATAAGGACGAAAGCAAAAATGAGGTGCATGTTTCCACGGCATCCTTTAAGCTGCCGAAATATAAAACGGCTCTGCTGGTGAACGAGCTCAGCGCATCCGCATCAGAACTGCTGGCGGCGGCATTTTCGGATAATGATATGGGTGTTTTGATTGGAACCCAAACCTACGGAAAGGGAACAGGTCAGCAGATTTTTCCTCTGAAGGCCTTTGACGGTGGCTATAAGCTGACCGTCTGCCAGTATCGAACGCCGGACGGAACGCTGCTGCCCGCCTCCGGCCTGGTGCCTGATATCAAGGTGGAAAACCCCATGATTTCCATCAACAAAAGCAGCGACTATCCTCAGATCACCATGGAACGGAAGCTGTATGTGGGTGATGAGGGAGAGGATGTGAAGGCCTGTCAGCTGCGGCTGGCCATGCTGGGATACCACCCGGGAAATCAGGAGGGAGTATTTGATCAAAAAACAGCAGAGGCTGTTGCGGTCTTTCAGGGGGATCAGGGGCTTTATCCATGCGGAGACCTGGATAAGGCAACAATGGGAGCGTTGTATGTAAAATCAGCCACCCTGATGGTGCAGAGAGATGATCAGCTGGCGGCTGCGATTGATTATTTTTCAGAATGAAGCTGTTCGGTGGTTGTGCCGAAAATAAATTCATCCAAATCGCCTTGTTCCTGAGGGATGGGGCGGTTTGTTTTTTTGTCTTCCTTATTTTCTTTATTCACAAAGCATCCTCCTTTTCTTTTTGTTATCCCTTGCTTGTTTACAAAGGGGATAACTACAGTATATGAGAAAACCTCAAAAAAATTACCGTTCTAGCTGCTTTTTTGACTGCATAATTTTTAATGCGAAGGAAGTCTTGCGCTTTTGATCCGATCGGGGTTCAAAGGGAAAGCAAGCGGCAGGCAGAGAGGAGACGGACGATGAAAATTTGGCGGTATCTTGCGGTTTTTTGCATATGCTTTTTGGTAACGGGATGTGGGCAAAGAGATATTGTAACCATTAACAATCAGAAAAAGGTGCTGATCAGCTTGTATTTTCCTCACAAGGAAACCCATCAGCTGGTAGCGGAAAAACGATTTGGAGCCAAGGAACGGTTTTCTTCCACAGAGGACAAAATAACATTTGTATTGGAGGAGCTGAGAAAAGGGCCGGTCAGTGACAATTTGGAATCTCCCTTCCCTGAGCAAGGAACCATGACCCTAAAGGAGTTTTCCGGGCATACTGCGGTGGTGGATTTCAGTCAGGAATTTGCAGATGCCCATTCCGGCGGCAGCACGGGAGAATATTTAACATTGTATTCCGTTACCAACTCCCTGACCCAGATTCCCCAGGTGGAGCGAGTCAGCTTTACGGTAGACGGACAGGAAACCGATCAGTTCAAGGGTCATTTTGATTTGACGGAAACTTTTTCGTTTTCTGTTGACGAAAAAGAAAAATAAGGGTATAATAAACAAAAAGAGGACTGTGATGCACCCAAGGGCGAAACGGTAAAACTGATACGAAATGAGAAAAAGCATTGAAGGAGTTTCTATGGAAAAATTATTCAAGCTGATTTTTAGTAAAAAGCTGCTGAGCGCTGCATTTTTAGTGCTGCAGCTGTTTTTGCTGGTGTCCGGCTTTCTTTGGTTTGAGGATTATCTGGCCTATTTATACTGGATGCAGATCCTGCTTTGCACCGGGCTGGTGGTTTATGAAATGAACCGGCAGAAAAATCCGGCCTTCCAAATGAGCTGGCTGGTTTTATTCGCCTTGGCGCCGGCTTTTGCCATATTGCTGTACCTTTTGGTGCAGATAGATTATCCCTCCAAGCAAATTTCAAAACGGCTGGGCTATATCATCAAAACCACCAACCGGCACCTGCCCCAAATGCCGGACGCAGCCCGGGCACTGGAGGAGCAGGAGCCCAGATTGAGCGGCCTGGCGGGCTATCTGCGGGAAAGCTGCGGGTTCCCGGTTTATCAAAATACAGCCGTCAAGTATTATTCCCTGGGCGATTTTATGTTTGAGGATTTGAAACGGGATTTGTGCAGTGCGAAAAAATTTATTTTTTTAGAATTTTTTATGATTCATCACGGGATTATGTGGTCCAGTATTCATGAAATTTTAAAGGAAAAGGTGAATCAGGGGGTTGAGGTTCGGCTGATGTATGACGGCATGGGAGGCCGGCTTTGCATGCTGCCCGGGGATTATTACAAGACATTGGAGGAGGAAGGCATTCAATGCAGAGTGTTTTCTCCCGTATATCCCTTGCTTTCTACGGCTCAGAACAACCGGGATCACAGAAAAATTGTGGTGGTGGATGGAGAGATTGCCTATACCGGCGGGATTAATCTGGGGGATGAGTATATCAACCGGCTGGAACGGTTTGGCCATTGGAAGGATACGGCAGTGCGGCTGACGGGAGACGCGGTGGACAGCTTTTCCATGATGTTTTTGCAGATGTGGAATGCGGCAGACAAAAAGGGTGGCTTTCGGGAGGAGGAATATTTATCCTATCTTTCCGGCGTTACCGGCAGAAAGCCGCAGCAGGCGGAGGGGTTTGTGCTACCCTATGGAGACAGCCCGCTGGACAATGAGGCGACAGGAGAGCGGGTGTATCTGGACTTGCTGAATACTGCCCAGCGGTATGTTCATGTGATGACGCCCTATCTGGTGCCCTCCAGCGAAATGCGGGAAACACTGAAATTCACTGCGAAGCGGGGGGTGGATGTGATTTTGCTGCTGCCTCATATTCCGGACAAGCGTTATATGTATGCTCTGGCCAGAACCTATTATCCCGAGCTGATTCGAGCAGGGGTGAAAATTTACGAATATCTGCCCGGGTTTGTCCATTCCAAGCTATCTGTGTCAGACGATACAAGAGCGGTGGTGGGCACAATCAATCACGATTTTCGCAGCTTGTATCTGCATTATGAGTGTGCGGCACTGATGATTGACAGCCCCTGTGCGGCCGATGTGGAACAGGATTTTATGGAGACGTTAAAATTGTCCCATCGAGTGACCTTGGCAGATTGTATGAAAATCAGTGTAATTTCACGCATTTTTGGTTATTTGTTACGACTGTTTGCTCCTCTGCTATAAAAAAATTAGAGAAAATGTTGCTTTTTTTCAAAAAACAGTTGCATTTTTTCAAAATATATATTACAATAGTAGAGTAAAAATGTGATTGATTCACAAAAAAGGAGCGATATAAAAAATGGGCAAGGACGATGCAATTTTAAATCAATTTAAAAACGAAGCCGGAGAAACCGTTGTGGTTGACGCCAGCAAAAAGGTGAAGGTTGGTATTATCGGTACCGGCTGGATTGCTGACGCACATATTCAAAGCTATCTGAAAATGCCTGATGTGGAGCTGGTAGCAGGTGCGGATCTGGTTCCCGGCAAGGCAGAAGCCTTCTTTAAAAAGCACGGGGTGGAAGGGGTAAAATGCTATCCTGATCACAAATCCATGCTGGATAACGAGGAGCTGGATGCAGTTAGCGTTTGTACATACAACAGAACCCATGCAGAATGTACGATTTATGCACTGAAAAAGGGCGTTCATGTATTGCTGGAAAAACCCATGTGCGTTACGCTGGAGGAAGGCATTGAAATTATGAAGGCGGAAAAGGAAAGCGGCAAGGTGCTGTCTATCGGCTTCCAGCCTCGGTTTGACGCCAATATGAAAATGATCAAAAAGATTGTGGAATCTGGCGAGCTGGGCAGGATTTATTATATCCAGACCGGCGGCGGCCGCCGTCACGGGATTCCCACTCCCTTCGGTACCAGCTTTATTGAGGACAAAACTGCCGGAATCGGTGCGATGGCTGACATCGGCTGCTATGCAATGGATATGGTGCTGAATGCAATCGGCTATCCCAAGCCCTTAACGGTTACCGGATATACCTCCGATTTCTTCGGCAAGAATCCTTCTTATTATGCTGCCCATCCGGAATATGCGGATGTGTTCGGTGTGGATGATTTTGCTGCCGGCTTTGTTCGCTTAGAAGGCGATATTGTTCTGGACTTCAGAATTGCTTGGGCAATGCATATGGATACCACCGGGGATACCATCATTCTGGGTACCAAGGGCGGTCTGAAGATCCCCTCCACCGAGTGCTGGAACGGTTCTACCGGCGGTCCTATGACCATCTTCCATGATGTGGCCGGAGAACGGGTTGAAACTGTGATCCCTGTGATCAACGAGAACGGACCTTCTAACTTTGACAAAAAGATCCGCTCCTTCCTGGACGCTGCTAAGAACGGAACTCCTTCTCCTGTTCCTTCTTCTCAGATTATCTACAATCAGGCCATTATCGATGGTATTGTGAGATCTGCTAAGCTGGGTCATGAAATCGAACTGGAGATTCCTGAGGTATAATCATAATTAACGAAAATGAAAACGGGCACAAATCAATGTATTTGCGCCCGTTTTTCATCAGATAGGAGAGAGAAATATGGCAAAGGGAGAGGAAATTTTAAATCAGTTTAAACAGGAAGCAGGAGAGACTGCTGAGATCGACGCCAGCAAAAAGGTGCGGATTGGGATCATCGGAACAGGCGGGATTGCAAAAAATCACATCAGAAGCTATCTGAAAATGCCGGATGTGGAAATTGTGGCAGCGGCAGACTTGGTTCCCGGCCGGGCGGAAGCCTTTTTGAAGGATTTTGGGGTGGAAGGAGCCACATGCTATCCTGACCACAAATCCATGCTGGAGCATGAAAAGCTGGATGCTGTCAGTGTTTGCACCTACAACAGAACCCATGGGGAATGTGCGATTGCTGCGCTGAAAAAGGGCGTTCATGTATTGCTGGAAAAGCCCATGAGCGTAACGGTGGAAGAGGCGGCTGACATCATCAGAGCCGAGAAGGAAAGCGGTAAGATTTTAACCATCGGGTTCCAGCCCCGGATGGACGGCAATATGCAGATGATCAAAAAGATTGTGCAGTCCGGTGAGTTGGGCAAAATTTATTATATTCAGACCGGCGGCGGCCGCCGTCACGGGATTCCGGTGGGGAATGACGCCTCCTTTATCCGGGAGGACACTGCGGGAATTGGTGCCATGGGGGACATTGGGTGCTATTCCTTGGACATGGTTCTTAACGCCGTGGGCTATCCAAAGCCCTTAACGGTAACGGGCTATGTTTCCGACTTCTTCGGGAAAAATCCTGACTTTTTTCCCGGCCATCCGGAATATGCCCAGCTGTTTGGTGTGGATGATTTTGCTGCTGGCTTTATTCGGCTGGAAGGAGATATTGTGCTGGATTTCAGAATTTCCTGGGCGATGCATATGGATACCACAGGGGATACCATTATTCTGGGTACCAAGGGTGGCTTAAAAATCCCCTCCACCCAGTGCTGGAACGGTTCTACCGGCGGTCCTATGACCATCTTCCACGATGTGGCCGGTGAACGGGTTGAAACGGTGATTCCTTTGGTGGAATCAGGCGGCTTCGGAGATTTGTTTGACAGGAAAATCCGCTCCTTCCTGGACGCGGTGAAAAACGGAACGCCCGCCCCTGTGCCTTCTTCTCAGATTTTTTACAATCAAGCCATTATTGACGGGATTGTGAAATCTGCTAAGCTGGGGCATGAAATCAAGCTGGAACTTCCTGAGCTGTAATTACCATTCAAAAAACTACAAAAAAGCGGCTGACCGGTTTTGGTGCAGCTGCTTTTTTGTTCCGGGATTCCCGGCAGATATTTGGCGGACAAAAAAGACGGTTTTCGGACGAAAATCCATTGACTTATTCTGCAAAATGCTGTATGATAGATGGCAGAAGCAGCAGGCCGCAGAAACGGCGGCTTTTTGAAGTGAAAGAAGAGGAGAAGAAAATCATGAAACAGATTGCAATGATAGGCAACACGCATTTTGATCCGGTATGGCTTTGGCAGTGGGACGAGGCTCTGTCTTCCATTACCGCAACCTTTCGTGCCGCATTGGAGCGAATGAAGGAGGATCCGAATTTTGTGTATTCCTTTTCTGCTCCCGCTGTTTTGGAGCAGGTGCGGCTGACCGATCCGGAGCTGTTTGAGCAAATCAAGGAACGGGTGCTGGAGGGGCGCTGGGAGCTGGCAGAGGGCTGGTGGCTGCAGGCGGACTGCTATGGTGCGTCAGGGGAAAGCTATGTTCGCCAGGGACTGTATGCTCAGCGTTATTTTCAGACCTATTTTTCTATGAAAAGTAAAACGGCGTTTAATATCGACAGCTTTGGGCACTGCGAGGCTTTGCCTCAGATTCTGGCTAAGTGCGGAATAGAAAATTATGTTTTCTGGCGGCCGGCGGAGGATCATTATTCCTTAGAGCAGCCCTTATTTTTATGGGAAGGCGATCACGGAGCCTCTTTAAAAGCTTATCGCTTAGGTGGGGAAGGGGGCAGTTATTTCGGTGATCAGGAGCTAAAGGAGCTTTGTCAAAAAAACAAGGCACAAAAGCACGATCTGATGATGGTGTTCGGAGTGACGGATCACGGAGGAGCACCCACGAAAGCGCAGATTCAGGAAATCAATCGCCTGTCTGAGAGCTATCCCATTTCCTTTAGCCGGGTGGATGATTTTTTTGACCGCCAGGACGAGGAGCAGCTTCCCAGAATCAAGGGCGAGTTTTTGGTGAATTTTATCGGCCCCTACAGCAATGTGACAGAGATCAAAAAGAATAACCGTATTGCGGAATATACCCTGCTGAATGCAGAAAAAATCTGTGTGATTGCCCAAAGGTTGCTGGGCAGGGAATATCCGGCGGAGACCATCCGGCAGTGCTGGCAGGATATTATGTTTAATCAATTTCACGATATTTTAGGCGGTGCTTGTATTAAAGCGGCTTATTTTGACGCCCGCAATCTCCATGGGCGGGCATTGCAGACGGCGGGAGAACTGCTGCATTATAGCCTTCAGGCCATCACCAATCAAATGCAGATGCCGGGAAATAATCCGGACAACGCCTGGAATCTGGTGGTGTGGAACTGCAATCCCTTCCGGGTGGAGATTCCCCTGGAGGCAGAGGTGCAGTGGGCCTGGGAATTTGACTGGTACCGGGACGGCATTGAGCTGGAGGATGAGCAGGGCAGAATCATTCCCTGTCAAATCATTCGGGAGCAGTGCGTGGTTCCCGGGTTCCGGTCACGGTTTGTATTCCGGGCGGAGCTGGAGGGGCTCAGCTGTAAAAGCTATATTGTAAGACAAACCAAAAGTCCGGTGACGGTGGCAGATCCGGCGGTGAAGGTGCTGGAAAACAGCCATTTTCATGTGAGCGTGAATCAAGAGGAATGTGTTTTGCGAAAGGATGGGGCGGTGGCTGCGGCCAACCTTTTCAAGCCCTATGCTGTCTATGACGAATGCGACACCTGGGGCTTTAACAAAACAGTTTGGGATGACAAAAAGCAGTATATGACCCTGAAATCTTCCAAAATTATAGAAAGCGGCCCGGTGAGGACGGCTCTGAAAACCGTATGGGAATTTCAAAAATCGGCTCTGGAGCTTACTTATTATCTGTATGAGGATGCTGTGGAATGCCGTTATCGCGCCCTTTGGAGAGAGGAGCGGTACGGCTTGAAGCTGGAGCTTTGCGGCGGGGAAAAGGGAAAGAGCGTAACGGCCGCCTCTCCCTACGGCTTTGCCCAAAGAGAGGAATGCCCTTGGGAAAGACCGATGGGAGAATGGATTTCCTTAGAAAGCGAAGGGGGCTGCATGCAGGCCGCGGCGGACAGCGTATTTTCTTATGACTTTCAGGACGGCGCTTTGGGATTGACCCTGCTGCGCAACTGTATTTACGGGGATCTCAGAACGGAGCCATTGGATCCGGAGCGGGAATATTCTTATATGGGACAGGGGGTTACAGAAGGGAAAATACTGTTGTATTTCCTGCCCCGGCAGAAGATTGCCAACCGGGCAACCGCTTTTCATAACCCTCCTGTTGTGATGGCAGAGGCCAATCACCAGGGGCGCTTCCCCGGGACTGCCTCCTTTGGGGAATGCGATTCCGAGCAGGTTCAAATGACGGTGATTAAGCAGGCGGAGAATGGGGAAGGGCAGATCCTGCGGCTGTATAATACCACAGACTCTTTCCAAAAAGCCAAAGTCAGACTGTTTGATACCTGTCAGGAGCTGGCGTTTGCACCCAAAGAGATCAAGACGGTACTTATGAAAAACAGCGGCTTTGTCGAGTGCAATATGCTGGAGGAGGATACAGTAGAGAAATAGTTTTCTGATAACGATCCGGGCTGGGGTCAAACGATGGGATCAATCGTTTGACCCCAGCCCTTTTGCATTAAGATAAAGAGGAATTCTTTTTTCGGTAACGAACCGGTGAATCGCCGCTGCGTTCCTTAAAAAAGTTTGAAAAATAAAGAGGGTCTGAAAATCCAACGGATTTTGCAATTTCATTCACAGGCAGCTCTGAATTTTCCAACAGCTGACAGGCCGCGCTGAACCGCTTTCGGTTGAGATATTCCTTAGGGGAGACGCCTGTTTCCTTTTTAAAAATGTTGTACAAATACCGTTCATCGATATGCACAAATTCCGCAATATCAGAAACGGTTATTTTTTTGTCATAATAGGAATTGATATAGCATTTTGCTTTTTTGATATGCTGGGCCGTGACGCCGCCGCCCCTTAAGTCCGGCTCGGGGGTCATATAAGACATTAAAATGGAAAAGCAGCCCTGGGCATAGGCCTGAGAAACCATGGGCTGAAAATCGTGTAAAATAACGGACTGATAAAAGTGATATACCTTGTCAAAATTCAGAATAGGGCCGGTGACAGAATTGATTCCCGCCTGTTCCAGCACCTCGTCTGCCCCGGGGCCGGAAAAGCTGATCCAAAAATATTCCCAGATATGATCCGAGTCGGAATAATAGTAATCCGGTGAGTTGGGAAAGGAGAGAAAAAAATTTTTTTCCGGAACCTGGATCCCGTTAAAAAACCCGAAGCCCTTGGTGACAAAGTGCAGACGGTACCCCGGACGGGCATTTCCGTAATAGCTGCCGGCCTGGGCATAGCCGAATTCTTCCAAAATTAAATGTATATTTTTTTTATGTTCAACGACCATATTTGGCATATTTGACCAACCTCTTACTATGATTTTTCCATATTATAATATCATTTTTCTATTGAAATGTCAAGCCTGTTTTGTTATGATAAAGAAAACGAAGGTTTTTGAAATGATTGAAAAATATGGAGGAATGCATATGACAATTAAAATCGCAAAGGCTCGGTCCTTTGACCGGGGCGCTCCAAGGCTGATGATTCCCGGAGCAATCGGAGCGTCTCCCGGCAAGCCGATTTTTATGCAGATTCCCTGCTTGGGAGAACGGCCGATTCATTTTACCTATGAGGGCTTTCCAAAAGGGCTGACCGGTTCCGGGGAAGGGTTTTTGAAGGGCTCCGTTACGGCGGAGGGCAGCTATCCGGTAAAGATAATTGCGGAAAACAGCCAGGGAAAAGCGGAAAAGCAGGTTGAGATCCGAATCAAGCCCGGAGGGGTTTGCCAAACGCCTTTGATGGGCTGGACCAGCTGGAACGCATTCAAATCCAAGGTGACTCAGGAGGATATTGAGCGGCAGGCTCAGGCCTTGGTGGCCAGCGGCCTTTCCAGCTTTGGATATCAGTATGTGAATCTGGATTCTACCTGGCAGGGAGAATACGGCGGCCCCCATGATGCGGTGATGCCCAACGAGAAATTCCCTGATATGAAGAAAATGTGCGATTACATTCATTCTCTGGGGCTGAAATGCGGCATTTATTCCACCCCCATGGAAAAGGCCTGGGGAGCGCCGGCAGGGCATGAAAACGACCGGATTTATCCGGGCTGCACCAAGGGAGAACGAGACAATCGCTACGGAACGGCTTATCCTGTGGGGCTGGAGCATTATGAAAAAAATAATGTGGCCCAATGGTGCGACTGGGGCTTTGATTATTTGAAGTACGACTGGGGGCATATATGCGATACCGATAATGCAGAGCTGATGCGGCAGGCGCTTGAGGAAAGCCCTCGGGATTTTGCTTACTGCATTACGGTGGGAGCAGTGCTGTCCTCGGTGGATTACTGGAGCAAGCATTGCCAGTCCTGGAGATTTAATCCCGATTCCTGGGAGCGCTGGGATACGCTGAAGCAAATTTGCTTCACGCCGGATGATTGGGCACAATACTGCCAGCCCGGTCATTTCTTTGACTTGGATATGCTGGAAAGCGGGGTTTTGTGCAAGAATCACGCGGGAGACCCGGTTTATGGCAGATGTGTTTTAACGGAAAACGAGCAGCTGGTGGGCTATACCATGAGAGCTCTGTTCCCCAGCCCCATTCAGCTTAGCTGCGATTTGACCAAGCTCAATGAGTTTGAGATCAATATGTTCTGTAACGAAGAGGTTATTGAGGTGAATCAAGACATTTTGTGCTCCGGCGCCATATGTGTTGATGAAAAGAAAAGCTTTGGCCGGGATTATCAGCTGGTCAAGCACACCAGAGTCTATGAAAGAGAACTGTCCGACGGGACGTTATGTATAGGGTTTTTCAATATCGGAGAAACAGAAGAACAGCTTACTTATCAGCTGAACCAGCCTGTAGATGCCAGAGATTTATGGGCGAAGGAGGATCTTGGCACCTTTGAACAGGAGATTTCCTTTGTGATGGAGCCTCATAGTGTTCGGCTGTTAAAGATAAAAAATAAATAAAGAAAGGGGTATTCCAAAATGAAACAAATGACAGCGTTTTGCCTCACACTCATGATGGTCATTACCATGGCCTTATCACCGGCTTTGGAAGCCGCAGCAGCCGTGAGTGCGCCATTGCTGGCCTATTCCTTTGAAGCGCAGGAGGATCTTGATGCGTTTTCCACAAAGAGAATTACCCAGGTCAACAGCGGAAACAACGGCTCAGGAGCACTGAAATGGACCTCGGGCGGCAGCAAAAGCCGTACCCTGGCAGGTCAAGAGCAGGTCACCATTCAGACCGGCAAGTATTACTATGCTTCTGTGTATGTAAAGCACGGCGCAGCAACTGCGCTGAATTTCACCCTGCAAACCAATTTTAAGGATTTTGCAAAAGGGGATTTTAGCTACGAACGCACGACCAATACCGGAAAATTTGTTTATGGCTCCACCGTCAGCGATTGGAACGACTGTGAGCAGCTGCTGAAGGTTTACAGCATTCCCTCCAGCAATGAGTTCACCAGAATATGGCTTTTGTTTAAGGTGAACGCTTTGTATGACAGC
>JAXEOR010000053.1:0-5655 GCA_034117945.1 Clostridia bacterium
TCTACCGAATTTGCATATCTCAGATGAGAAAATTCCACCCGGCGGAAGGAATGATCCGACTCCGGCCCTTTTCCAATCATTTCAACCCATCCCTTTTCCTGCCTGCGCAGCAGCAGCGGTGTATCTCCCCGCTGAGAAAACCAAGCAGTAAATTCCATCACCGGCTGAATCTCCGCATACACGCAATCCTCCGAAAAGCTCAGAGAAAAGGTCTGCTGATCTCCTCGGTACATATTATCCGAAAGATCATATCGCTGATCCGCAATCAGCTTTTGATCCTTATCAAACTGGCGAACACCCAACCGCACCCCATTCCGCACGTCTTTGACTGCGTTAAAGCACAGCCAGGGACTTCCCTGGTTGATCACCGTCACCTCTGCCCCTTCTCCCGTGGACTTCCATTGATAGGCAGTTTTGTATTCCGTCAGCTCCCCGGGATAATCCAGTCCTTCCGCTCCCTCCTGACGGGAGTATAAATAAATCGGTGCGTTTTTTTCAATGGCCATCAAGGTACCATCCGTTCTCAATTGCCGGCTCAATACAAAGGGCTGTCCCCGATCTTCCTTCTCCATCACCAAATCAGGCCGATGAATGGGGTAATTATAATACTGCCAGGTATAGGACGTTTGAGAATCTGCCACATAAATTTCAGCTCCATAAGGCAATTGCCCGATTACCTGAGGCACCTGCTTTTTCCCGTAAGCCTCCGGATCAAAGTAGGAAATTTTCATACTGAAGGCCTGGAATACAAATATGGCGCACAGAGCCCATATGCTAAAGCTGCGATGCCGCCTTCCCACCAAAAACACCGCAGCAGTCAACACCGCAAAAAAGGCAGCCGCCCACCAAAAGCGGAAAAACCGCAGCACAGACCGATACAAAAAAATTCCCACAGAATTCATAATACCACCGTCCAGCCCGATGGTTTGCTGAGCGTATAATCCTCCTGTTAAAACAACTGCTCCGGCGCATATCGCCCAAACCCACCAGGGAATTTTTCTCCGTTTGCTCCAGCCGCAGAACAGTCCCAACAGCAAAAGAGGAATCGCCACATCCAAATACCGGCCATATAAAATATGAATTGCTTTTTCGTGATGGCTCATGTAAAAAGCGGACAGGCACCACAAAAAGAAAAAGCTGCTCAACAAAAATACCCAAACACCCCAGCCCTGCTCCTTTTTGCGGACTGCCCTGATCCCGTACCACAATGCCACCCCGATCATGCCGTAGGTTGACCACAGGGCATAGCAAAAATGAGAGGCGAGGGTCCCAAAAAAAGCACCTATCCCGGAGGGCTGAAGAAGATGCCGGAACTGATTGAGCATGTGCACAGCACCCACATGGGTGGGGTTGGAAAGCAGCCATACGCACACCGCCGCCAGCAAGCCGGCGCCGAATATGCCTCCTCCAATCAGCACCTTTTTCTTATCTCTCCACAAAAAGGCAGCCGTCACCAGTGCCCCCATGCCAAAGGTAATTCCCCTGGCGTGGGTCAGCGTTGCCCAAACGCAAAGAACCGCCACCAAAAGCCATATCCCCACTCTGTTTCTGTTTTCCCAGAGAGCGCAAAAGCAAAGAGTGATCCCCAGCAGCAAAACACACAGGAAATTCTCGCACAGGGCAAGCTGAGAATAGGCTGTCACCGAAGGATACAAGGAGGCCCCAGCAGCCAAGCACATCCGCTCCAGCACCGCCTCGCGCCTGCACCATACACCACTGAGCCGATACAACAAAACCGGAATCAACGCCCCGATCAAGGCATTCAGCCTGATGATCACCGGATAGGCCTTGGTGATATCGTCCGTAAAAAAGAAAATGGGAGACAACAGCAAGCTGTAGCCCGGAGAATAGTGAAACCCATCTCCCCTTTTCCCGGCGATCAGTCTTGCCCAGCCAATATACCCCGCCTCATCCGGATAAATTAACGGAGTTTTTGCCTCCTTGCCCAAATACAGAAAAAACAAGGCAAAAAGAACAAACAAAATACCCTGCCCCAGCCATTGCTCCTTTTTTATTTTTTTCATTCCGAATCCTCCTCTATTTCCAGCCTTACAATCTCAATGCCTTGGTACCTGTTTTGATACCAACGGTTTAACAGCTTCCAGTTGGACTGCCGCCACCGCCCGGCCTGCTTGTACCGTAAGGTAATCTGGGTAACAGGCCCCCCATTTAATGCAAATCGGTAACAGCCATCCTTCCAGCGTGCAGAGCCGACCGAAATGCCGTTTACCTCCGCCTCCAGCTCTCCGCCCCGGGAAGCATATACCGCCAATGTATCCCCGGGCTTTGCAGGGCAGGAAATGTTGGAGATGGTGCTTTCCTGTCCGGCCATGGTTCCAAAAAATCCGGTCAGATTACTGTTCCAGGAGGTATTTTGCAAAACCGGCTCCTCCTTCATGTGACTCATCTCTACCCAGCCAAAGGAAAGCAGAGCTTTCTCCGGTTTTTCCTCTGATTCAGAGACGGAAAGGATCCGTCCCTTTTCGTGCACAATCTCATACATACTCCCCCCCGGAAGCCAGTGATCATATTCCACCGCCGCCGCCAAATAAACCCGGTTTGCCGCCTCCGGTGCCGTCAGCTGCCAGGCAGCCTGGTCCCCCCGGTATAAATTCCGAGGCAGCTCTAATCTGTCAATTTGCAGTATACTGCCATCCTCCCCGTACCATGCCGCAAAAAGGGCTGTACTTTTCCGAATATTTTTAGCAGCGTCATAGCACATCAAGGCCGCTCCCTCGTTGATCAAAACCGCTTCTCCCTGCTGAGAAAGAGAAAGGCTCACTGCTTCCTCTCCCTCTCCCATGATCCACTGCTGATATTGCTCCGCCGCCTGCTGATTCCTCGCCCAAAGATAAATGTTCACATCCTGCTCCGCCGCAAGCAGAGGAAGGCTGTAATTGTTTTGCCTTGTTGCAAGAAGGCTCTGTCCCTTTTCGTCCACACTAATTTCCAATTTAGGGTATACTGTCATATATTTATCATAGTCCCAGGCATAGCCCAGCCCATTTTCCTCCTGCTCCACTACCTTAATTTGCTCGTTCCCCTCCAATACGCGCAGCACCTCTGACTCTGTATTCCGAGAGGCAGACCACCGGGCAAAATAAGTCACATCGGTATAGCAAATATTCACTGCAAACAGAACACAAATCAACAGCAGCCCCGCGGTATTTCGTTTGCGAAAAAGAATTGCTGCAGCCGCCGTCAAACAACAGAACAGCAGTGCTGCCTGCCAATAATCAAACCCTTCCAGCACCGCCCGGTATAATCCGATTCCAAACACCTGCGCCACCTCGGAATCCACACTTCCGGATGCAATCCGGGCAAGTTCAGCCCCTCTCTGGCCACCCGCCAGCAAAGGCGCCTGTTTCCAGCCCGTAATGCCGATGACAAAGAAGCAGGGAAGTATCAACCACCGGGGAACTCTTTTTTGAGTCAGCAGTCCCAGGGTTCCCAGCAGCAGCAAGCCGGACATCATGCAGTCATTGTACCGCCCGTAAAGAATGTGCACCGGCTTTTGATGATGGCTCATAAACAAAGCCGAAATGGCAAAAAGCGCCCCGCAGCAAACTAAAATACAACATGCACACTGCCAGCCTCTTTCTCTTTTTCTGATGATCCTAACCCCAAACCAAATCCCAACCGCCGCCAAAAAATAGCCGGAAAACAGCAAATAGCTGGCCTGGGACAAAAGAGCGTAACAAAAATCCTTGATTCCCCGGGAGGTCAGCAGGCCTGCAAGCTGCTCTCTTATATGCACCGCATTCACGCTGCTTCCCATCAGGAAAAATGCACCCAAAAATATCGTAACCAACAACAAGCTGCCCATTCCCCAAAGAACTTTTTTTCTGTTTTCCCTGCCCGCCAAAACAGGCAGACAAAGCAAAATCGCCGGAAGAATGACCGCTCCCCTGGCATGCACCGCCGTCATGCCCAGTCCAATCAAGCCCAGCCTGATCCACCCTGCTGTTCGGGACGGATTCAGTGCTAAAGTGCCGCACTGCCAAATAAGAAGCACAAAAAGGGTCGCAAGCAATATTTCACACAGTGCCATGTTGGCATAAAGCAGATATGCCGGATATAAGGAACAGCCCGCTGCGCATAAGATTCTTCTTTTTTTGGGAAGCTCACCAAAAAACCCTGAAATTCGGTAAATTGCTACCGGAATGATCCCGCCGATCAATCCGTTCACTGCCAAAATCCAAGGATAAGCCTTGGTAATATCGTTACAGACAGCCAAAACCGGCACCAAAAACAAACTGTAGCCCGGCAAATACCGAACCCCGTCTGAGGTGCCGTACCATATCCTTCTGGCCCAGCCGATATACCCTCTTTCGTCTCCGTACATCAAGGGCATATGGGAGGCCTGCATCAATAGAAGATGAATCAACACAAAGGAAGCATACAGCAAAATCTCAGTTCGATTCCGCTTCAAAAACCCTTTCATAGCTCCTCCTCCAACACCATCCGGTCAATCCGAATCCCATAGGAACAAAAATCCCATCCTAGGCCGAACAGCTTATCAATTCCTCTGACAAAGAAAGATACCGGCTTGCAGGGAGAATCCGCCCGAAGCCAGCTCAGCCAACCAGGTAAGCCTGCGGTTTTCGCCGGTATGCGGGTTTCACAGTCAATCTCAATCCGATCAATCACTGAAATACCCTCCAAGGAAAAGGTAAAGGCATTTCCTCCCCGTTTCACACAGGGCAGCTGCCGGCCGTTGACACTAAGAGTCATCTGCCCGGTCTGCCCCTTTGTATACAGTACAAGATAGGGCTGCCCGGCGCTCCAATGAAGCTTATCAAGCACCGTCTTTCCCGTGCTGTACCCACGATACAGCCCAGTTGTCTGCCGCAAATAATTCTCCGGCACTAATTTTGTAAACGTTTTCGGCTCCGGTTCCGTTTCCTCATATTCCAAAATTGCTCCGTCCCTAATCTTCACATCAAATGCGGCAGATGCAATAATCTGAGACAAATCCACCACCGGACTGACCTGGATCCGATAGTCTCCATCCTCCAGCTCCAAAGGAATTTCCAATGTTGCCTGCTGACCTCGATACAAATGCTTGGGCAAATCCAGCCTCAGCTCCTTCGTTTCCTCCCCTTCTTGATCGATCCACACTGCAACCCGCACACAGTCTGCCAAATTCTCTGTCCCGCTGTAGCACAGCCAGGGACTTCCGGTATTGGTCAAGGAAACAGTCAGGCTCTGTCCTGTCACCTCCTGCAAAGCAACCGTGCCGGACAATGCCTGTCCAACCACCATCTGCTTTTGCCGGTATTCCTCCGCCCGGGCAGGATCTGCGGCATACAGATACAGGGTATCATAGCTTTCGCTGCCCAGCAATGCACCCCCCTCAATCCGTTGGGGAGACAGCAAAAGCTCTGCCTCGTCAGACAAAGACAGCTCAGGGTTTTCGGTCAGCAAATGATAAACGCCCCAGGAATAGCCCATGGTATTCCCCATCAGCGGCCGGGCGGCAATCTTCTCCTCTCCCTCCAACAGCTCCTGAAGCTGAGAGGGCTGATACCGAGGGGCTGCGCCCTTGATAAAATAATCATATTTGGTGAAGCACACCACTGCCAAAAACAGACAGCACAAAAAAACTGCAGCCGGGCCCGGACGATACCGCCTTATGCCGTACATCATCCCCCC
>JAXEOR010000054.1:0-4125 GCA_034117945.1 Clostridia bacterium
AAAGAAGATACAATATATAATAAAGATTGAGAGGGATACTACAACAGGTTGTGGCTTGGAGTGAGAAAGGAAGGAACTATGAAAAAAATAACAGCAATGGTTTTGGGACTGGTTCTGTTGTTGGGAATGATACAGGTGAGCTGCTTTGCGAATTCCGGGGAAAAGCAGCCGGTTTCCTTGCTGAATGAAGGAAAATTTTCTGTTTCGCTGTCAATCGAGGGGATGACCGGCCAGTCGGAGCTGATGAAGGCCGACTGTGTTTCGGGAAAGGTGACCGTATCCAATCAGTCGGGAGGAGCCGTCTCGGCGGTTGTGATGCTGGCGGCATATCAAAATAATAAAATGATCCGTTCCAAGGTGTTACATAAAGGAGAAATTTTGTCCGGGATCATGCCGTTTTCTTTTTCGATGGACAAGCTTAGCCGGGCTGATACCCTCAAAGCCTTTGTATTTTCGGACAGTATGGAACCGTTTTGCTTTTCTGCCAGTGACGGTCTGGAGCCGACCCAGGTGATTCTTTTTAAGTTTGACGATGCCAGACCCACCGTCATGGGGCAAACGGCGCAGTTTGATCAGGCACTTTCTTATTTGGCGGAGCAGGGAATTCCGGCTGCGGCAGGAGTGCTGGGCAAATGGCTGGAGGACGCAAAGAACGATCCTGTGAAATATGAAGCCCAGATCGGGCTGATCAGAAAATGGATTTTAGAAGGACACCAGCTTTGGATTCACGGCTATGACCATGCCCAGGGAGAATTTGCGGCCTTGGGAGAAGCGCCTGCTGCCAGCTATGATAAACAAAAGGAAACCATTCAGGCGACTTATGATTTGATGGAATCCGTTTTGCATTATTCTGCCACATGCTTTGCGGCCTCTTACAATCAAAATAATGAAGATACCATTTCGGTGCTCAATCAGGAGTTTCCTCAGATCAGCACCGTTCTGTTTACCAACGATCCCAATGGGCGGCTGGAGGCAATGAATCTGACCAATTCCTGTACTATGGAAATTCAGACGGGAGTTGTCAGCTATGAGGCATTTTTGAATCACTACGAAATGGTGAAGGATAAGCCGTACCTGGTGCTGCAGGCTCACCCGGGCTATTGGGAGGAAAGTTCCTTGGAGGGGCTGAAACAAATTGTAGCATACCTGCAGCAGCAAAACTGCGTGTTTATGACGCCGGAGCAATATCGTCTGTTTTCTTCGGCACAAAAATAAAAAAGGGTTTTTGACATGGATACCGAATCATTCTTTTGAAGGACTGATTCGGTATTTTTCTTTTCGATTCCCGAAACAATAAGGCTTTGTATAAAATCGAAGAGTTGGGAAATACTGTGAAAGGAATAGTTTTAAAAATTAAAAGGATTTTTGTGGATTGTGTCGAAATAGTAATCATAAGATGATTTCGGGTGGAAAGCGGGGACAGGCTGTTGTATTTTTCAGATGATTTTATCGATCGGGTGTGCGACGCAACTGATATTGCGGACTTGATTTCTGATTATCTCCCGCTGAAAAAATCCGGGCGTAATCTGCTGGGACTTTGCCCCTTTCATCACGAAAAAACCCCTTCCTTTTCCGTTTCTCCGGAAAAGCAGTTTTATCATTGCTTTGGCTGCGGAGCCGGGGGGCGGGCGATCGATTTTGTGATGAAAATGGAGCATCTTGATTTTGTGGAAGCGGTGCGGTTTTTGGCAGATCGGGCTCATATCCCGGTGCCGGAATCCTCAAGGGAGCGCGTCAGCCGCCAGGATCCTACGGAAAAGGAGCAGTTGTATGCACTCAACCGTGAGACGGCGGTGTTTTTTCATGAAATGCTGTATGCGGTTAAGGGGGATCAGGCACGGGAGTATTTGACCAACCGGGAGCTGACAGAAGGGACGATTAAGCGGTTCGGCCTTGGGTATGCCCCCGATTCGTGGGATGCGCTGCTCAAGCATTTGACCCAAAAGGGCTATTCGGAGCAGCTGATTGCCAAGGCGGGGCTGGTGGGCCGAAAGGAAAATCGGTATTACGACAGCTTCAGAAATCGGGTGATGTTTCCGATCCTTGATTTACGGGGGAATGTGATTGGATTTGGAGGCCGGGTGCTGGATGATTCCAAGCCCAAATATTTGAATTCGCCGGAGTCGCCGGTGTTTTCTAAAAGCCATAATTTGTATGGCTTGCACTATGCGAAAAACGAAAGCGGCAGAACGCTGCTGATCGTGGAAGGATATATGGACGTGATCGCTTTGCATCAGGCGGGGATTTGTAACGCCGTGGCAGCCTTGGGAACCGCCTTTACCGAGGATCATGCCAGACTGCTTAAGCGGTATGCCGATCAGGTCATTCTCTGCTTTGATTCGGACGAGGCAGGGCAGAAGGCAACGGCTCGGTGCATTGAAATCATGGCCGGGCAGAATATGAAGGTTCGTGTGCTGACCCAGCGGGACGCCAAGGATCCGGACGAGTATATCAAGCGGTTTGGAAAGGACGCCTTTGTTCGGCTGATGAACGATGCCCCGGGGCAGATTGAGTATCGGATCCAACGGCTGCGGGAGCAGTACCGGCTGGAGGATATGGATCAAAAAATTGCTTTTGTGCATGAGGCGGCCTTGGTGTTTTCCTCCATTGAAAGCGATGTGGAGCTGGAGCTTTCGGTGAAGCATTTATCTGCGGAAGCGGGGGTTTCTCCCGAGGCAGTGTTTTCCGAAATCCAGAAGGTGTCTCAAAAAAGGCGGACGGTGCTGCAAAGAGCGGAGCAGCGTATGGAGCGGCGAAGAGTGAACCCGGACAAGCTGGAGAGCAACGAAAAAATGCTGCTGGGAATTTTGTATGACCAGCCTAAGCTGTGCACTCAGCTGGGCTTGGAGGCAGAGTTCTTTACCAAGCCGGATCATCAGCTGCTGTTTGGGCTGATTCAGAAGGGCGAAACGGCTTATGGGCAGCTTTCAGAGGAGCAGCAAGGGATTTTAAGCGAAATTGCAGTGCGGGAGCTGCATTTGGATAATAGCGAACGGGCGGCCAGACAACTGATTTCTGTGATTCGCCAGCAAAAAAACCTACAGACAATGGAGCAGGGCGTCAGCAGCGCACAGCAATTGCAGCAGCTGCTGCTGCAGGATAAAAGAAGTAAGCACAAACAACAGGTACGAGAAGGGGAATAAGCATGGCTGGAAACGAAAACAAAAAGCAGGTCATCAAAGAGTTTCTGGACAAGGGCAAGAAAAAAGGAATGCTGTCCTATAAGGAAATTATGGATGCATTGGAAGAAATCGAGCTGGATCCGGAGCAGATTGAAAAGATCTACGAGTCCATTGAGAATATGGGGATTGAAATCGTAGGGGATATGGAGCAGGAGCTGGAGGAAATTCAGCTTGAGCCCGAGGATTTGGATCTGTCTATCCCGGAAGGGATCAGTCTGGATGACCCTGTTCGTATGTATTTAAAGGAAATTGGTAAGGTGGAACTTCTATCTCCCGATGAGGAAACAGAGCTGGCTCAGAGAATGGCTGATGGAGACGAGGCGGCAAAGAAAAGGCTGGCAGAGGCAAATCTGCGGCTGGTGGTCAGCATTGCCAAGCGCTATGTTGGCCGGGGTATGCTGTTTCTGGATTTGATCCAGGAGGGGAATCTGGGTCTGATTAAGGCGGTAGAAAAATTTGATTACCGGAAAGGATACAAATTCAGTACCTATGCCACCTGGTGGATTCGTCAGGCAATTACCAGAGCTATTGCAGATCAGGCCAGAACCATTCGGATTCCGGTTCATATGGTGGAAACCATCAATAAGCTGATCCGAGTTTCCCGTCATTTGCTGCAGGAGCTGGGCAGAGAGCCTACTGCGGAGGAAATTTCAAAGGAAATGAATATGTCCTTGGATAAGGTGCGGGAAATTATGAAAATTGCCCAGGAGCCCGTTTCCTTGGAAACACCCATCGGGGAAGAGGAGGATAGCCATTTGGGCGACTTTATTCCGGATGATGATGCCCCCGCTCCCAGCGAGGCAGCCTCCTTCCTGCGGTTGAAGGAGCAGCTGGTGGATGTGCTGAATACGCTGACCAGCCGGGAGGAAAAGGTGCTCCGGCTGCGGTTTGGCCTGGATGACGGCCGGGCAAGAACCCTGGAGGAAGTGGGAAAGGAATTCAA
>JAXEOR010000055.1:0-10244 GCA_034117945.1 Clostridia bacterium
GCCGGGGCGGGACAAAGCACTCAAATGATTGTGGGGGCGTCTCCCGAGTCGGATCAAACAATCGTTTCCCTGGCTCAGGGCTTGTACCGAACCTACGGATTAAAACGGGTATTTTATTCCGCCTATCTGCCGGTCAATCATGATCCCAAGGAGGGTGAAGCGCCGCCTCCGCCTCTTTTACGGGAGCACAGGCTTTATCAGGCGGACTGGCTGCTGCGGTTTTACGGGTTTACGGCGGAGGAGCTGTTTACCGAAAGCCAGCCCGATCTGGATCCCCTGGTGGATCCCAAATGCGGCTGGGCACTGCGCCATCCGGAATTGTTTCCGGTGGAAATCAACCGGGCGGACGAGCCAACCCTGCTGCGGGTGCCCGGGATCGGTGTGACGGGAGCAAAACGGATTTTAGCCGCCCGCCGGTATGGGGCTGTTACCTTTGAGGGCTTGAAAAAAATGGGGATTGTGTTAAAGCGAGCGAAATACTTTATTTTGTGCAGCGGAAAGCCCATGGAGAGGCTTTATGACCGACCGGAGTGGATTCGGCTAAGTCTTGCGGATGATCCGAAGCTGTCACAAATTCCGGAGCAGCTCAGCTTTTTACAGCCCCCAACCAGAGAGGATGCATATCAATGTCTAAGCGGTCAACTGTGATTTTTGTGATAGACGGCAGCTTTGAAGGGCTGCTGAGTGCCTTGTTTTACGGATTTTCTCATCGCCTTGAGCCGGCAGATGTGGTGGAGGAAACCTACCAGACCGACCTGTTTCATCAAACCTTGCAAATCCCTACCCGGGAGGATTGGGCAAAGCGGGTGGCGCGGGGGCTGGTGAACAAGGGAGGCTATGCATGCTACCGGCAGATTTATCTTGCCTTTTTGTGCGAGCACGAGATTCGTTATCATGCCATTTATGAGTATGCTGCTATGGTGCTTCGGGAAGGGGGCAGGGCTCGGTACGCCATTGCCACGGAGGCGGGAGCGAGAGTACTGCAGTTGTCCCGCTTTGCGGCAAATGAGGCCCATCTGCTGGTTGAATTTGTCCGTTTTTCCGTGCTGGAGGATGGAGTCATGTTTGCCCGCATGGCGCCCAAAAGCGATTGTCTGGAGCTTGTGCTGGATCATTTTGCAAAGCGGTTTTCCGGTCAGCGTTTTTTGCTGTGCGACACGGTGCACTATAAGGCGGGGGTTTTTCAGCCCCCCGGTCAGAAAATGATTGTGCCGGTGGATCGGATTCCTAATCCGGAGCCGGGGGAGGAGGAGCGGAAATACCGGGAGCTGTGGAAGCAGTTTTTTCATTCGGTCGCCATTGCCGACCGGTACAACCCACGGTGCCAGAACAGTCATCTTCCCAAACGGTACCGGCTGTATATGACCGAATTTTTGAGCCGGTAATTGCGGGCGAAACATGGAATTTGGATGGAATTGCGGAAAAAACTTGACAATGTTTTGCAAAAAAGGTATAATAAAAAGTAATTTGAGTTTAGGAGCGGATGAAGCAATGGAACGATTAGGATTAAACGAAATCAGAGAACGTTATCTGCGTTTTTTTGAGTCAAAGGGGCATTTGAGACTGCCCAGTTTTCCGCTGGTGCCGCAGAATGATTCCAGCCTGCTGCTGATCAATGCGGGAATGGCGCCCTTAAAGCCTTATTTTACAGGAAAAGAGGTTCCCCCCAGAAAACGGGTGACCACCTGTCAGAAATGTATCCGGACACCGGATATCGAACGGGTCGGAAAAACCGCACGGCACGGTACTTTTTTTGAAATGTTGGGCAATTTCTCCTTCGGGGATTATTTTAAAACAGAAGCAACCGCCTGGGCTTGGGAGTTTGTGACCAAGGAAATGGAAATGCCGGTGGACAAGCTGTGGGTTACCATTTATGAGGATGATGACGAGGCCTTTGACATCTGGACCAAGCAGGTGGGCGTAGCAGCTGACCGGGTGGTCAGAATGGGCAAGGAGGACAATTTCTGGGAAATCGGAACCGGTCCCTGCGGTCCCTGCTCTGAAATCTATTTTGACCGGGGAGAGGAATACGGCTGCGGCAGTCCGGATTGCAAGGTGGGCTGCGAGTGCGACCGGTATGTGGAATTTTGGAATCTGGTGTTTACCCAGTTTGATAAGGACGAGCAGGGAGAGTATCATCCCTTGGCTCATCCGAATATTGATACCGGAATGGGTTTGGAGCGGATTGCGGCCATTATGCAAAGAGTAGACAATCTGTTTGAGGTGGATACCATTCAGAATGTGATGAAGCATATTTGCCGGATTGCCGGAGTGGAATATAAAAAGAATGAAAAGGCAGACGTTTCCCTGCGGGTGATTACCGACCATATCAGAGGAACGGTGTTTATGATCTGCGATGGAGTACTGCCCTCCAATGAGGGGCGGGGATATGTGCTGCGCCGTTTGCTGCGCCGGGCTGCCCGTCACGGAAAGCTTCTGGGCATTGACAAGCCCTTTTTGTATCAGGTGGTAGGAACGGTGGTCAAGGAATCTCAGTCCGGTTATCCGGAGCTGGCTCAAAAGCAGGAATATATTGAGAAAATTGTGAAGCTGGAGGAGGAACGGTTTGACGAAACCATCGACCAGGGGCTGAGCATTTTAAACGATTATTTACAAGAAGCAAAGGAGCAGGGCAGCACGGTGCTGTCCGGCGAAAAAGCCTTTAAGCTGTATGATACCTTCGGGTTCCCCATTGATCTGACCAGGGAAATTGCGGAAGAAAAGGGCATGACGGTGGACGAAGAGGTGTACCAAAAGGAAATGGATGCGCAGCGGGAGCGGGCAAGAGAGGCTCGGGGAGATATGGAAACCGCGGGTTGGAAGGAAGACGCTCTGACCCAGCTGGCCAAGCCGCTGGAAACAGAGTTTTTAGGATATGATTCCTTATCAGGCCAGGGAAAAGTGACCCTGCTGTTTGCTGATGGAGAGGCGAAGGAGGAAATTGCCGGCGGCCGGTTTGTGATGATGACGGATCGGACGGTGTTTTACGGTGAAAGCGGCGGTCAGGTAGGGGATCAAGGCATGATGACAAGCGAAAATGCTGAAATTTCGGTGCTGGATTGCAAAAAGCAGAACGGCAAGTTTTTGCATACCTGCCAGCTTCAATCGGGAAAAGTGAAGCTGGGGGATGTTTTGACCATGCAGGTGGACGAAAAGCGCCGGATGGCAACCGCCAGAAACCATTCTGCTACCCATTTGCTGCAAGCGGCCTTAAAGCAGGTGCTGGGCAGCCATGTGGCGCAGGCGGGGTCTCTTGTGATGCCGGATAAGCTTCGGTTTGACTTTTCTCATTTTACTGCTATGACAGCGGAGGAAATTGCCCGGACAGAGGCACTGGTCAATGAAATGATTTTGGCCTCCCTGCCGGTAACGGTGCAGGAAATGAAGCTGGAGGACGCTAAAAAAACGGGGGCTACCGCCTTGTTTGGCGAGAAATACGGCGATGTGGTTCGGGTGGTCAGAATGGGAGATCGGAGCACGGAGTTCTGCGGTGGCTGCCATTTGCAGAATACCAGCCAGGCGGCACTGTTTCAGATTGTTTCCGAAGGCGGCGTTGCGGCGGGCGTGAGAAGAATTGAAGCCATCACGGGAGACGCGGTGCTGCAGCGGCTGAATGGGCTGAAAAGCTTTGAGAATCAAATTGCTGCTGCCTTAAAAACCTCTCCGGCAGACGCTGTTTCCAAGGTGGAAGAGCTGAACGGTCAGGTAAAGCAGCTGAAAAAGGAAGCGGAGGCGCTGCAGTCCAAGCTGGCCAGAGGTTCTATGGACGACGTGATCAAAAAAGCAGTGGAGGTTGACGGCATTCAGCTGATTACCCATCGGATGCAGGGAGATATGAATGCCCTGCGCAAATACGCTGACTTGCTGCGGGACAGATTGTCCGGTGTCTATGTGCTGGTGCTGGCGGCGGAGAACGAGCGGGTAAACTTTATGGTGTGCGCTGCGAAGGAAGCGGTTGAGCGGGGAGTTCATTCCGGAAAGCTGGTAAAGGAAATTGCGGCGGTTGCCGGTGGATCCGGCGGCGGAAAGCCCGATTCTGCTCAGGCAGGCGCAAAGAATCCCGAAAAAATAGACGAGGCACTGGGGTTGGCACAGCAGCTGTTATCTCAGCAGCTTTCCTAAAGGAGGAGCGGTATGTCTGATTGTTTATTTTGTAAGATTTTAAAGAGCGAAATTCCTTCCAAAAAGGTGTATGAGGATCAGTGGGTTTATTGCTTTGAGGATATCAATCCGGAAGCCCCCGTTCATGTTTTGCTGATTCCCAAACAGCATATTTCCTCTGCCAATGAGCTGACAGAGGACAATTCCTGGGTGGTGAGCAAAATTTTTGAGGCGGCGGCCAAGGTGGCTCGTCAGCTGGGAGTTGCGGAAAACGGGTACCGCATTGTCAATAACTGCGGCGTTGACGGGGGGCAGACGGTACAGCATCTCCATTTTCATATGCTTGCGGGAAGAAATCTGGGCTGGCCTCCGGGCTGAGCCGATTTGCAGGTGACATCAGGTGCACAGGCTTGTCAAGCACTGCTTCTGCGCTGCATTTCTTTCCAAAAGTGAGGGATAAGAGCCTCTTTTGAATGAGGGAGATGGGCAGAAAAACAGTGAAAATGAGCATAAAAAATGAAAAGAAAAGATATTTTATAATTTTTTATTGTCTCTGTCTTGACAAATAGGGTGGTTATGATGTATAATAAAAAGAGATTGGTATTTGAAGGAGGATTCCCTCGGTACCGATTGCCATAACCCGGTAACGGAGGGAGGGAAATGACATGTCTGAAATCAGACTTAAAGATAATGAGTCGTTGGACAGTGCGCTGAGACGGTTTAAAAGACAATGCGCAAAAGCCGGTGTTCTTTCTGAAATACGCAAAAGAGAGCATTACGAAAAGCCAAGCGTAAAGCGTAAAAAGAAATCTGAGGCGGCCAGAAAAAGAAAATTTCGGTAAACAATATTTAGGCTTGTGCTCTTTTGAAAGCATAGGCCTATTTCGTTTTTAATGTTACTGAAAAGGGGGGTTTTGAATTGAATGAGCAAAGCATCAGCTTGAATGAGTTAATTGATATATTTTCAAAAAGATGGTGGATTGTTCTTTTGTCAGGAGTTTTGGTTGGGTTGATTACCCTTTTGTGCTCCGTTTATTTGATCGATCCCACATACACTTCCAGCGGAACGCTGTATGTGGTGAATAATCAGGAAAGCCAGTTGAGAACCTATACCGCGTCGGAATACAATCTTTCGGTTCAGCTGGTCAATACCTATTCCGAGATTCTGAAAAGTGATACGTTTTGCCAGACCATTTCCAAGCGGTTGAACTCAAAGGTGTCTGCTTCCCAGGTAAAAGGAATGCTTTCCATGAGCGGGGTTGGGGAAACTGAAATTCTGCAGGTCAGCGCTGTGAGTAAAAATCCTGAACTTGCCAGAGAAGTGGTGCAGGAGGTGCTAAACAATGCGCCTCAGGAAATTATGAGAGTGGTCAAGGCCGGTTCGGTGGAGATTATTGACAATGCCTCCATGCCGGTGAACCCAACTTCTCCGAATGTGAAAAAGAATACTCTTCTTGGATGTCTGGTAGGGATCTTTCTTTCTGGATTGGCAGTGTTTGTGCTGGAAATGCTAGATACAACCGTAAAAGATGAGGAAGAACTGTCTATGAAGTATCAGCTTCCGGTTTTGGGCGTGATTCCTAATTTGGCGAAATAAACCGTGTGGCAGCAAGGAGGGTTTGCGATGCTGAATAAAAAAAGAAGCGTAAAAGAAAAGAACAAAAAGGAACATGAGCAGGGGCAGCAGCGGTCTCAATTATTGAATGAAGAAGCCAGCTATCAGATCAAGGAGGCCTACAAAACTGCCAGAACCAATATTCTGTTTGCATTAAAAAAGAAGGAGCAATGCAATACCATTGTTTTGACCAGCGCTGTTCCCGGCGAGGGTAAAACAACCACAACGCTGAACGTTGCCATCGCCTTTGCCATGACCGGCGTGAAGGTGCTGGTGATTGACGCGGATTTGCGCAAGCCTAAAATTCATCAGTATGCTCATGTCAAGAATGAAAATGGTCTGGCCAATTATCTGGGCGGCTTTTGTAAATTGGATTCCTGCATTTACCAGAGCAAGGAGCTGGGGGTTGACTGTATACCATCCGGAGCAATTCCTCCCAACCCTGCAGAATTGCTTTCCTCTCCTTTACTGAAGGAGGGACTGGAGACTTTGTCCCAGAGATATGATTATATTTTTATTGATACGCCTCCTGTGAATATGGTGACGGACGGAATTATTGTCAGCAAGCTGGCTGATGCGGTGCTGCTTGTTGCCAGACAGAAGTACACTGCCAATGAGGCGCTGAAAAAAGCCTTGTCGTCCTTAACCTTTGCCCAGGCTACTGTAATCGGCTTTATTATGAACGATTCAGAGGAATTGGATCACAGCTATAAGTATCGTTATCGCAAGTATTACAGATACGGAAAATATTTTAAATACAGTTACAGGGATTATAAAACTTATTCTTATAAATAAGAGGGTGACTGCCAATGATTGATTTTCATAGCCATGTTTTGCCCGGGATTGACGACGGGGCTGACAGCGTGGAAGAATCATTGGCAATGCTGCGCAGATCCAGAGATCAGGGCGTTTCTACCGTGGTGGCCACCCCTCATTATTTTTGTGATCAGACTGACCCGGAGGCATTTTTGTCTGCCAGGCAAAAGGCCTACGATGTGTTAAAGCAGGCAATGAAGGGAGAGGCTCTGCCTGAGCTTCGATTGGGGTGCGAGGTGCATTTGACAAAGAAAATCCCTGATTTGGCACTGCTGGATCAGCTTTGTATTGAAGGAACTAGCTGCATTCTGCTGGAAATGCCCTATGAATTGTGGCAGCCCTGGCTGAATGACGCAGTGTATCGAGTGATCGCCTCAAGAAAGCTGACGCCGGTGATCGCCCATGTGGATCGATATCGGCCTATGCTGACGCATTTTGAAAAAATAGAGCAGCTGCTGGCCATGGAGGTTTATGTTCAGCTGAATGCAGACGCTTTTTTGGATTGGCGCATGAGACGGATTGTCAAAAAGCTGATGAACTTGGATAAGCCTTTGGTTTTGGGGTCGGACATGCATAATATGACCGACAGACAAACCCATATGCAGGCTGCGTCAAAAAAAATTGTAAAAAGATTTGGGGCGGACGCACTGGATGCCATGGAAAAAAATGCTGCTTTTTTGTTAAAGGAAAAAAGTGCTTTATTGCAGTAAGGGCATGAGCGTCAGCAGCGTTTGTATATTATTTTGATTGACGAAAAAGGCAAGCTCCTTTATGCCGTGCCGCTGCAGATGTTTTATTTTTCGGTGAAGATGAAAGCCGTCTTCTAGCCATACCATATGCTGAATCCGGTGTTCTTCATAGCAAAAGTAACAGGCATTGGACACGGCGTCATGAAATAGGCGGGCATGATATCTTTGGGCTAAGCGAAGGGCTTGCTGCTCGCTCAAAAGATGAGGAAGTCTTGTTTTGTGCGAGTAATCAGCGCATTGAACAACAACAGCGGGGATTTTTTTTGCATTTTTACAAAAGGAAAGCAACAGGTTTTCCGGCAGAACCGGATAAAATTCTTCTCCGGGCTCCGGAAAGGATTCGGTTTGCGTTGAGAAATATTCCAATGGATGAATTGTGAAGCGATTTGACGGAATATTTTTGATTGGAAAATCGCTGTATAGATAGTATTGCAAAAAAACACCTCATTTCAGATAACATTCAGCAGTAAATTATATTCAGAAAGGATCGGTTTCATGCTGTATCCCGATTTGCTGTTAAACGGAGTTGAGAATTTGACTCCGGAACTGCTTGGGCAGTACGGAATTAAGGGGATTATCTTTGATTTGGATGAAACATTAGCACCCCGGTGTGCAGATCAGCCTCCTGAGAATTTGTTAAAGCATGTTCTCTTGTTGAAAGAGGCCGGAATTTCTATGGCGCTGGTGTCTAACAGTCCCCGGGGCAGGGTGAGTGCTTTTAACCGTGAAATGAAAATTTCCATTTATCCAAATGCCCAAAAGCCCAGGGTGAAGGTGTTAAAAAGAGCCGTAACAAGGATGGGGCTTCCCAAAGAGCAGATTGCTATGGTGGGAGATCAGATTTTTACGGACATTGTTGCAGGCAATCGGCTTCGTTTGCTTACGGTGCTGGTGCTGCCGCTGGAAGATCGGAATACAAGATTTTTTCGCATCAAAAGAAGGTTGGAACGGATTGTGTTGCGGCATTTTGAAGGAGAGAAAGCATGATGAAGGAACAGTACGGGTTGATTGGTCATCCTCTGGGGCACAGCATCTCCAGTAAAATTCACCAGTCACTATATCGATATTACGGAATGGATGGTTCTTATCTCCATTTTGACCTGCTCCCTCAGCAATTGCCGGATCAGATGAAACTGTTTCGCAGTGAGTTTCAAGGGTTTAATATTACCATTCCCTATAAGAAGCAGGCGCTTCCCTTTTTGGACGAAATCCGGGGGGATGGAAAGCTGTTTGAAGCTGTCAACACGGTAGCCGTAAAAGAAGGCAGGCTGATTGGCTATAACACAGACGGACTGGGCTTTATAAAAATGCTTGCCAAGCATGGCATCACGGTTGTCCAAAAGAGAGTGGTTGTATTGGGGGCGGGCGGTGCCGGAGGAGTTTTGGCGCAAAAGATCGGCGCAGAGGGAGCGGCAGAGGTGACTGTTCTGAATCGTTCTGTTGACCGGGCGAGGGCTGTGGCCGAGAAAATTGCCCAGCAGGGTAGCTGCACCGCAAAGGCGGATGCGATTGACAGGGCGGAGCATTATTTGGCGGCTTGTGATGTTTTGGTCAACGCAACCTCTATCGGGATGTATCCTTACCCGGATGCAATGCCTTTGAACGAGGAATGTAATCTGAAGCATGTGGAAGCGGTTGTGGATATTATTTATAATCCGGGGAAAACCAAGCTGCTGCAGGCAGCCGAGCAGGCGGGCTGTAAAACCGTGAACGGTCTTGGGATGCTGCTTTATCAGGCCTTTTATGCCTTTGAGATTTGGACCGGGAAGATGCCGCCGGATGCACTGGAGGACGAGCTGGAACAGGAGCTGGCCTTTTAGCTTGGGATTGAAAAACAAAAGTATTATGAAATAAATGTGTTCCTGCAGCCTGGCTGATCAAGGATTCCCCAGCAGAAGGCCGATCTATTGCCCGGCGAGGTTTTTAAAAACTGAATATTTAATATTGTGCCCCTTTAGTTAAATGGATATAATAAACCCCTTCTAAGGGGAAACAGTTCCGCCACCAAACTTGGCAAAAAGCACTTAAATTTAATATGTCTCCGTACCTCAGCTGGATAGAGGGTCCGCCTCCTAAGTGGTAAACGGTTCGTTTCCACTTAGAGGGTATAATAAAATTGAATTAGCAAATCCGCCCCCATAGTTAAGTGGATATAACATGCCCCTCCTAAGAATATGTTATAACGACCGCCTTTGGGGCAAAGGCGATTGACATTGAGTTAGTTTGTACCTATAATTGAATAGATTTCAAAGATGTTTCCGTAGCTCAGCTGGATAGAGCGACCGCCTCCTAAGCGGTAGGTCGGGTGTTCGAATCACCTCGGGAACGCCAAAAACTCCGCCGGAAAACCCAGTAAAATCAAGGGTTTCCGGCGTTTTTTCATTTTTACGGGAAAAGAGAAAAATCGTAAATTTCACAGATTTTCATTAGCAAATTCTCCGTCAGCTAATGGAAATTAGGACTAATGTCGTCCGCCTTTCAGGTGGACGGCTTGCTAATAAAAATTAGCAGGATTTTCGCTATTTTGCTAATGAAAATGCCCTCTCTGCTAATTGAAGAAAAAAACGGAAAAAATTTTTGCTAATGGACAAGGCGGTTGTTACCCTGTTAATTCGTTCATTTAGGGGTGGTCAAGCGACAATCGCACACTACCTCTATGTCCTTTATTATTATATAATTGCGGTAAAGTGTTGCAATCACTTATCCGTTTGAAGAACAGCCTGATAGCACAAGGCAGATACACGGACGCAGTAGATGATATTCTTTGCAAGGTGCTTTCAGCCAAGAAAAGAAAGTTCAAAATCAAATATATCTGAACATAGAATGCAGTTTGCGCCCTCTGGCGGTCGCAAATGCGTTTTTCAACGGCCGCTATGCGGAGCAGAACGGCCGCTCGTATTTAGTTGATTGTTGATAAGTTATCGTATGTTTATCTTGATTGTGTAGTGTTTTGTTGCTCTTTT
>JAXEOR010000056.1:0-5725 GCA_034117945.1 Clostridia bacterium
GATTTTAAGGGATATATTCACGATGTTGGCGGGCCTACCGCTAATTTCCGCCGTCCAGCCTGTCAAAAACAGCTGACGGCAGGCACCTGTAAAAACAAACGCTGTCTTTATCCCGGCGTTTGTAAAAATATTCACGCAGATCACAAGGATTATCTGTCCCTGCTGCGCAAGCTGCGAAAGCTGCCCGGGGTGAAAAAAGTGTTTATCCGTTCCGGAATCCGGTTTGACTATTTGCTGGCGGATCCTGACCCCACCTTTTTCCGGGAGCTTTGCAAATATCATGTGAGCGGCCAGCTGAAGGTTGCGCCGGAGCATGTTTCCAACAATGTGCTGTCCTATATGGGCAAGCCGCCCATGGAGGTATATCAAAAATTTTATCATAAATTCTATCAAATGAATCGGGATACTAAGCAGTATCTGGTGCCCTATTTCATGTCCTCCCATCCCGGGAGCACCTTGTACGACGCCATTGAGCTGGCACAGTACTTTAAAAAAATGCATTATATGCCGGAGCAGGTGCAGGATTTTTATCCCACTCCCGGCACCGTTTCCACCTGCATGTACCATACCGGACTGGATCCTTTGACTATGGAGCCGGTTTATGTGGCAAAAACCTATGAAGAAAAACAAATGCAGCGGGCACTGCTGCAATTTTCCAGACGGGAACATTATTCCCTGGTGCGAAAAGCACTGATCCAAGCCGGTCGGGAGGATTTGATCGGCTACGGAAAGGACTGCCTGATTCCCCCGCCGGGAAAGCCCGCAAGACAGCAGGCTCCCCGCAAGGGCAGCCAAACAGCTGCCAACAAAAACAATCGTCAACAACAAAAACGAAAGGGAGGCAAACAACATGTCAGCAAGAATACTGGACGGAAAGGCTTTGGCCGCTGAAATCAGAGAGGGCTTAAAGGAGGAGGTTTCTCAATTAAAAGAAAAGGGACGGGCTCCCGGCCTGGCCGTTGTCATTGTGGGGGACGATCCCGCCTCAAGACGATACGTCAACAACAAAAAAAAGGCCTGCGAGCACATCGGCATCACCTCCTATGAATATGCCTTGAGCGCCGATACCACCCAGGAGGAGCTGCTGGAGCTGGTGCAAAAGCTTAATCAGGATGATCAGATAGACGGAATTCTGGTGCAGCTGCCCCTGCCTGCTCAGATTGATGAAAAAACGGTGATCTATCACATCGATCCTGCAAAGGACGTGGATGCGTTTCATCCCTTTAACGTGGGAAAAATCATGATCGGCGAGCCTGTTTTCGCCCCCTGCACCCCTGCGGGCGTGATGGAGCTGATTGCTTTGACCGGGATTGAGGTCAGCGGCAAGGAGTGCGTGGTGGTAGGAAGAAGCAATATTGTAGGCAAGCCCCAGGCCATGCTGCTGCTGGCGAAAAACGGCACCGTAACCGTTTGCCACTCCAGAACGAAGCATCTGGAGGAGGTCACCCGCAGGGCGGATATTTTGGTGGCCGCTGTGGGAAAGGGCAAGCTGATTACCGCAGACATGGTCAAAAAAGGGGCAGTGGTTATTGACGTGGGGATGAACCGTCTGGAGGATGGCACCTGGTCGGGAGATGTGGATTTTGAACAGGTCAAGGAGGTGGCCGGTGCAATCACGCCGGTTCCCGGAGGGGTTGGCCCCATGACCATTGCAATGCTGATGAAAAATACCGTAAAGGCATATCAGATGAAACAAAAATAAACGGGAACAGAGCCGGGGCAAAGGGTGCCTTGCCGTCAAGCCGGTCTGTGACGGATGGGCAAGAATCCAGCCTGAAAAAAAGAGCTGCGGCAAAACGGCGGTGAAACATCCGCTTGCTGCAGCTCTGTTTTTATATGGTTTCGCCGGGAGCGCTTTTGTTTTTATCATAGATTCCGTAAAGCTCGCGAATATATTTTGGGCTGTATCCCACATTTCGTTTAAACCATGCGGAAAAATAATAACCGTCGCAAAAGCCAAGAGCCTCTGCAATTTTTTCGGTGGTTTCATTTTTATAAATCACCATTTTATAGGCTTCCTCGATCAAGCAGTCCCGAATATATTTTTTTACCGTTTTTCCCGTTTCCTCCGGAAATTGATTTTGCAGGGCGGACAGGGGAAGATTGGTGTTCTGAGCAATTTTCTCAATGGTAAGAGAATTGCTTAAATTTTCCTTTACATACCGGTATAGCTTTTCATATTTATAGCGGATGTTGTAAAACTGCTCAAATTTCTGAGATTCCAGGTTTAAAAAATCCAATACAATTTGTTCAATGAGAAGCTTGGACTGTAATAAATAAATATAGGAAACGGGTTCGGAAGAATCAAACCTTGAAAAATCAAAATCCAGCTGGTTGTCCATCACTAAAATATGATCTGTCTCCTCAAACACATCAAAGGCGTCCCATAAGGTAGCGCTGAAATGAACAAAAAATTTTTTCATATACTTCGGGCAGGTAAATTGATAATTGATATGGGAAGGAATCAAATAAATATGCCCCGGTGTTAAATGAACCTGCTCCTGTTGATTTTGAATGTATCCTTCTCCATCCAAAATAATGTACAAACGATTAAAATTTTCCAGTTTTTTGGGGGAGCTTTCAAAGTTCCAGGAGGGATCTACCTCAACATACGCATTTTTGTGAATCTTAAATTGAAACACGTTGGCAATTTGTAAAAAACGCAAACAATTATGACGTGTAACACGCTTTTTAACATCAAATTTCATAAAAATCACATCTTTCTAATGGTTTTTCACATTGTCAATACCCTTCCATTCTATTATAATATAAATGAGCTTTTTTGTAAAGTGAAATTTATAAACGAAAGGATTGAGTCAGAATGTGTAAAAAAATAAGCTTGCTGCTGGTGCTGTGTCTCCTTTGCATGATTCCCCTTGGTGTGCAGGCGGCTCAGGTGTTGACAGATGGTGGCTTTGAAGGCGGAAGTCTGGAATCCGGATGGTTCAGTTACGGCTACCCCTTCAATGCGACTACCCAATCGGGAACCCGGATCTCCTTAAGCGGCGATCAGGCCAGAACGGGAAACGGTTCCTTAAAGTCGGAAACAACCAGAGTGGACGGCTATTCGATGTACGGAGCAATGTATCAGCTGATGAATCCGAATTTGTCAGCCTCCTACACCGTTTCCGGTTATATGAAGGTTCCCCAGGAATGGAATGGGAAAAAGGCTCGTATTTACGCTTATTACAGAACCTCATCAGGCGGCAACCTGGTGAATTCCGGAGAGTTTACCCTGTCCTCCGCAAGCTGGACAAAGCTGAGCTATTCGATTGACGCAAGCAAAGCACCGGAAAACACAGGTCGGATTGACATTATTTTTGCCTTCCCCATAAATGCAATTAAGGGGACGGCCTCTGTGGAAAAACCGGCGGTTTTCTATTTGGACGATGTAGAAATTTCTTCTGTTTGGGTTGCTGCAGACCAGGTTTCTGTTACCGGCACTCTGGCAGGGACGGCGCTGCAGGGCAGCTATCAGTACAGCGGAAGTGACCCGGAGGGACAAAGCAGCTATCGATGGCTGCTGGCAGATTCGGAATCGGGAGAGTATTCTGAAATTTTGGGAGCAGCCTCCGATACCTATACCCCTTCTGCCGGGGAAATCGGGAAGTACTTAAAGTTTGAGGTGACTCCTGTTAATGAAAACGGTGCCAAGGGAGAGGCTGTACAAAGCCAGCCTGTTTTGATCAGTGGGCATACCGTCTCCTTTTCAATTGGGGCAGGTGGAACGGTTGTTTGCAACGACAACGAGATGTTATCCGGGAGCAGTCTTTTGGTTGCCGATGGAGATTCCCTTTCTGTTACCGTTACTCCGGAGAGCGGGAAAATGATTGCAAGCGTTCTGGACGGAACAGGGTCCATTCCTGTCCCCGCACCGGGAGAACCGCTGACCTATACCATGGAGAATATTTCTCAGTCAAAAAGCCTTCAGGTAGCATTTGCAGATCTGCCTGCCGGCGATCCTGCCGTTACCGCGTCGAACAGTTATGTGTTTGAAAAGGAATACAGCTATGAAAACAAGGCCGGAGAAACGGTAACCACTCCCTGTGTTGTGGTTTACGGAAGACTGAATAATTATTCCTACACCTCAGCAGATCAGGCCGGGTTCCGGTTTTATAAGTCTGGGGAGGAAGCCGGTGCCTTGATGCTGCCGATCGAGACGGCCCTTTCTGCTAATTTGTTCTTTGGAGTTAGGGTGGTAGGAGAGGCAATTCAAACAGATTCGGCCTATTGCTTTACACCCTATGTAAAGATCGGTTCTTCAGAAGCGGTTTGTAATGAAGAAGAAACAATTACATGCCGGTTTTCAGAATAAAAGAACAGCCCCTGTTTTGGTAATCAGGAATATAAAAAAGGAAGGATGAAGAGAGTATGAAAAAAAGAATTTCATTGGTTTTGGCGCTGACAATGGTCATTCAGTTGCTTTTTGCGGTGCCGATGCAATCGCTGGCGGCTGATGTTTCGTTGAATTTTGGCTTTGAGGAAGAAAGCCTGGATTCTGCTTGGGGGAGTTACGGCTACCCCTTCAATGCGTCTACCCAATTGGGAACCCAGGTTTCCTTAAGCGGAGATCAGGCCAGAACGGGAAATGGTTCCTTAAAGGCGGAAACAAACAGAGTGGACGCCTATGGGATGTACGGAGCGCAGTATCAGATGATGAATCCGGATTTGTCAGCCTCCTACACTGTTTCCGGTTATATGAAGGTTCCCCAGGAGTGGGATGGGAAAAAGGCTCGTGTTTACGTTTATTACAGAACCTCATCAGGAAGCAGCCTCGGCAACCCGGTGAATTCCGGAGAGTTTGTTCTGTCCTCTGATGATTGGACGGAGCTGAGCTATACCATTGCCGCCGACCAAATCCCGGAAAATACCGGACGGATTGACATTATTTTTGCCTTTCCAAAAAAGGAAGTTGAAACAGCTTCTGCGGAAAATCCGGCGGTTTTTTATCTGGATGACGTGACGATTGCCGGGGAATTCACCGCTTCGCCGGATTCACTGAATTTTGGCTTTGAGGAAGAAAGCCTGGATTCTGCTTGGGGGATTTACGGCTACCCCTTCAATGCGACTACCCAATCGGGAACCCAGGTTTTCTTAAGTAGCGATCAGGCCAGAACGGGAAATGGTTCCTTAAAGGCGGAAACAAACAGAGTGGACGGCTATGGGATGTACGGAGCACAGTATCAGATGATGAATCCGGATTTATCAGCCTCCTATACCGTTTCCGGCTATATGAAGGTTCCCCAGGAATGGGATGAGAAAAAGGGACGTATCTATATTTATTACAGAAACACATCAGGCGGCAGCATCGGCACGGTGAATTCCGGAGAGTTTGTTCTGTCCTCTGATGATTGGACGGAGCTGAGCTATACCATTTCCGCCGACCAAATCCCGGAAAATACCGGACGGATTGACATTGTTTTTGCCTTTCCAAAAAAGGAGGTTGAAACAGCTTCTGCGGAAAATCCGGCTGTTTTCTATCTGGATGATGTGACGATTGCCGGGGAATTCACCGCTTCGCCGGATTCACTGGATTTCGGCTTTGAGGAAGAAAGCCTGGATTCTGCTTGGGGGAGTTACGGCTACTCCTTCAATGCATCTACCCAATTGGGAACCCAGGTTTCCTTAAGCGGAGATCAGGCCAGAACGGGAAACGGTTCCTTAAAAGCGGAAACAAACAGAGTGGACGGCTATGGGATGTACGGAGCGCAGTATCAGATGATGA
>JAXEOR010000057.1:0-17132 GCA_034117945.1 Clostridia bacterium
CAACCAGTATCTGGGGGGTGACACCTCCTTGTCCTGTTCCTCTGAAACTGCGGCGGAAATTGACCGCAAGGTGGTTGCATTGGTGCGCTTTCAACATGAAAAGGCAAAGAAGCTGCTGGAGGAGCATATCCAGGTGCTGCATATGCTGGCAAAATATTTGTATGAGCATGAAACCCTTACCGGCGACGAATTTATGAGCTTGCTGGAGGAGGAAAGAAAACAGAGAGAATCAGACCGGTAGTCCGGTTGAAGATGGCCTTATGCCCGGGAAGAAATTCCCGGGCTCAGCGTGTCGATAAACGATCGACACGCTGAGCAGACATTGAAAAAGGAAGTTATATTTTGTGAAAACAAATTCGTCGGCGTACAATGGTACGGTAGAGTTTGTTTTCGCAAAAAGCAAGCAACCGCAAGGGGAATTCGATGTGTCCCTTGCGGTTTTACTATCATTTTTGTCCTGCAAAAAGATAATAATATTATCTTTCAATTGATTCTTGCTTGCGGTAGAACGACTTTTTCAACAGTCTGTGCCCGGTAAGAAATTCCCGGGCTTTTTTATTGAAGGGCTGTCTGATTGGAGAAGATTCAGAGCAGACAGGGCACTGTTGTTTTTGAAATGACAGAAAAGAAGGGGAAATCAAGGGATTTTTTGTTTAGAATTGCCCTTTCTTTTTAGAACAAAAATATGCTATAATAGAAAAAATAGACGAATTTGATTTGAAAGGGGCGGTACTGTATGGCAGAAGAATTGAAAATGATTGCAGAGCGGATTCGGGAGCTTCGGGAAGCATGCGACTATACTCCTCAGCGGCTGGCTCGGGAGCTGGGGATCGACGAGCAGGTATATCTGGATTATGAGGAAAACGGGGAAAATATTCCTATTAGCGTCATTTACGATATTGCCAATAAGTTTTCGGTGGATTTGTCTGAAATTCTGACGGGGAAAACTGCCCGGCTGGATACCTATTGCGTTGTGAAAAAAGGGCAGGGGGTTCAGGTGGATCGCTGCCCCGGATATCAATTCCGGGATCTGGCGCAAAACTATGCGGGCAAAAAAATGGAGCCTCTGATTGTTGTGGTGGAGCCGGCGGATCAAAATCCGAAGCTGATCGTGCATGAGGGTCAGGAGTTCAATTATGTGCTGGAGGGCACCATCAAGGTCATTTATGATGATAAGGAAATCGAGCTTTCGGAAGGAGATTCCATTTATTTTAATCCCACTCACCCTCACGGGCAAAAGGCTGTGGGAGATCAACCGGCTACTTTTTTGACCATGATCATCGGCGGATGAAGGAACGGAGGAAAAAGCAATGAATTTATTAGAACGTTTTTTGCCAAGAATTCAATTTGATTCCTATGAGGATTTTAAACAGAATTACAGAGTGAATATACCGGAGCATTTTAATTTCGGATTTGACGTGGTAGACGCATGGGCGCAGATCGACCGGGACAAGCCTGCTTTGGTATGGTGCGACGATCACGGCCACGAGGAGCGGTTTACCTTTCATGATATTTCCCGGCTTTCTAACAAAGCGGTTCATTTTTTCAAAGCCCAGGGAATCGGCAAGGGAGACGTGGTTATGGTGATCCTTCGCCGCAGATATGAGTATTGGATCATCGCCACCGCTCTTTGCAAGCTGGGGGCAACCATCATTCCGGCAACCCTTCAGCTGACGCCGAAGGATATTATTTACCGGTGCAATGCAGCTAATGTGAAAATGATCATAGGCGTGAATGATAACGAGGTGTTAACGCACATTGAAAATTCTCTGGATCAAACCCCTTCTGTGATTGCAAAGGCGGTGGTGGCAGAGGAGCGGCCGGGCTGGCTTTGCTTTAATAAAGAGATGGAACAGTATCCGGATACCTTTTCCCGTCCTACCGGGGCGGAGGGAACGGAGAATGATGATACCATGCTGATGTATTTTACATCAGGCACCACCGGGATGCCCAAAATGGTCACCCATACCTTTACCCACCCCTTAGGGCATATTGTAACGGCAAAATACTGGCAGCGGGTACAGGACGGAAAGCTGCATATGTCCGTATCCGATTCCGGCTGGGCGAAATTCGGCTGGGGCAAGATTTACGGCCAGTGGATCAGCGGCGCAGTGATTTTTTGCTATGATATGGATAAGTTTATTGCTAAAAATCTGATGGAAAAGATTCATCAATACGGCATTACCACCTTTTGTGCTCCTCCTACCATGTATCGGTTTATGCTGCAGGAGGACGAGGCTTTGATTCGGGAAGGCTTTTCTACCGTTGAGCAGTGCTGCACCGCAGGAGAACCCTTAAATCCGGAGGTTTATCAGCGTTTTTTGGCGATTACCGGCCTGCCCTTGACAGAAGGCTTCGGTCAAAGCGAATCCTCTGTTTTGCTGGCGAATTTTGAATGGTTTTCTCCCAAGCCCGGTTCTATGGGCAAGCCCTCTCCGATTTACGATATCCGCCTTTTGAACAGCGAGAAACAGGAGGTAGAGGACGGAGAAGAAGGGGAAATTGTGATTATGAATGTGAAAAACAACCGGCCGGTTGGTTTGTTTACAGAATATCACAATGCTCCTCAGGTGAACGAGGAAGTCATGGGGGATGGGAATTACAATCTCAGCGACGTTGCCTGGCGGGACAGCGACGGCTATTACTGGTTTGTGGGAAGAAGCGACGATGTGATCAAATGCTCCGGCTACCGGATCGGGCCTTTTGAAGTGGAAAGCGCCTTGATTGAGCATCCGGCGGTGCTGGAATGTGCGGTGACAGCGGTGCCCGATCCCATTCGGGGCCAGGTGGTAAAGGCGACCATTGTTCTGACCAGAAACTATCAGCCCTCCGAAGAATTGAAAAAAGAGCTGCAAAACCATGTCAAACGGGTGACAGCTCCTTATAAATATCCCCGGGTGATTGAATTCGTGGATGAGCTTCCCAAAACCCTGGGCGGAAAAATCAAGCGGGCTTTGATCCGGAAAACGGACAGTGAAGGAAAATAAGCGAAAAAAATAACAATTGTGTATGAAAAGGCTGACGGCAAAATGATGATAAAATCAAGCTGCTGTCAGTCTTTTTTTAAAAATTTTACAAATAGAGTTTGGTACAGAATGCTCCCTTAGTTAATCCATTACACCTGGTGGCCGGAAGGGCGGATACTTCTGGGCAATCAAAAAACTTTTCCGGAGATGACCGGGATCTGCCTGATTCGACTTTTTTTGTTTGGTTTTTCTGTTTTCTATAAAGTTTTTTAAGTTTTTTCTAAATAATTATTTGTTTTTTTGTGAAAAAGGGCTTTTCTTTTTGGTGAAAATCAGGTATAATAGAAATGGTTTGTTTACATAAATTTAATGTAATTTTTACATGGGGGGAAAATGATGGACTTTTTTTCTGTACTGACCCTGATCGGAGGCTTGGCACTGTTTTTATACGGAATGGAGGCAATGGGAGATGCACTCAAAAAATTAGCCGGCGGCAAGCTGGAAAGCTTTTTGGGTAAGCTGACCTCCAACCGGATGAAGGGCTTTTTGCTGGGCTTTATCGTTACGGCAGTGATCCAAAGCTCCTCTGCAACAACGGTCATGCTGGTGGGCTTTGTGAATTCCGGCATTATGAAGCTGGGGCAAACCATCAGCATTATTATGGGAGCCAATCTGGGCACAACCGTGACCTCCTGGCTGCTCAGTATGACAGGCATCAGCGGGGAAAGCTTTTTGATCAGGCTGCTCAAGCCGGAGTCCTTTACTCCGATTCTTGCCGCCGTTGGCATTCTTATGACCATGGCCGCCAAATCAGACCGGAAAAAGGACATTGGCAGCATTTTGCTGGGCTTTACCATTTTGATGTTCGGAATGGAAACCATGAGCAGCTCTATGGACGGATTGAAGGACAGCGAAACCTTCTCCCGGGTTTTGGTGATGTTTTCCAACCCATTTATGGGCATCTTAACCGGTACCCTATTGACGGCGATCATCCAATCCTCTTCCGCCTCGGTGGGTATTTTGCAGGCTCTTTCTATGACGGGCACCATTTCCTATTCTATTGCGATCCCCATTATTCTGGGGCAGAATATCGGCACTACCATCACCCCCATTATCTCCTCTGTCAGTGGAAATACAGAGTCTAAGCGGGTTGCTTTTTCCTGTCTTTCCATCAAAATGATCGGGGTTGCGGTTGTTGCGGTTATCTTTTATTTGCTGAATTCTCTGTTCCCCTTTGACTTTATGAACGAGCATGTGAATGCACTCAGCATTGCGGTGATTCATACATTGTTCAATCTGCTTTCTACAGTGATTTTAATGCCCTTTTGCTCCTGGATTGAAAAGCTTGCAGTGAAGGTAATCCGTGGGCCGAAGGCAGCCAAGGCAGATGTGTTTGACACGTTGGACGAGCGCTTTTTGTCCGTTCCCTCCTTTGCGGTGGAGAAAACACGGGTGCTGGTATCTGATATGGCGGAAATCGCAAGAGACTCTTTCATTGAGTCTATCTCTCTGCTCAAGCAGTTTGACAGGCAAAAAAGCAAAGAAATTCTGGAAAATGAGTCCTTGGTGGATAAATATGAGGACAAGATCGGTTCCTATCTGTTAAAGATCGCTAGCTTGAAATTGTCCGGACAGGACAGCAAGGAGGTCACCCAGTTGCTCCATGTGATCGGGGATGTGGAAAGAATTTCAGACCACTCGGTTAACGTGATGGAGGCGGCTCAGGAAATTTACGAAAAGGGAATTGCTTTTTCAGAGGAGGCGAAGAAGGAAATTCATGTGATTACAGGTGCCGTGAGCGAGATTTTGGAAATTGCAACGCAGGCTCTGGTTAAAGAGGATCTGGCAACGGCCAAGCGGGTGGAGCCTTTGGAGCAAATTATTGATAAATTAAAATATAAAATTAAAAACAATCACATCTTAAGACTGCGGGACGGAAACTGCACCGTTGAGATGGGCTTTATTCTTTCGGATTTGCTGACCAACTGCGAGCGTGTGGCGGATCACTGCTCCAATATTGCGGTTTGTCTGCTGGAAATGGAGAACAACTCCTTTGAAACCCATGAATATCTGAATCACGTCAAAAACGAAGGCGAAAACGAATTCTTTGAACAGTATGACGCATACAAACAAAAATATTATATTTAAAAAGAGAGTTCCTTTTGAAAAAATGATTGACAGTGCAGCGTTTTTATGTTACACTTATCGTGTCTTTTATTTATTTTAACCAAAAGGAGAGGAACAAAATGAGAAAAGTATTTGCAGTATGTTTGGCAGTTTGTATGTTGCTGCCAACGGTGCTGGCATCTGCTGTGTTTGCAGCTGAGCCGGTGTATGCCATTTACGTTGCGGTTGACGGAGATGACAGCAACGACGGCTCCATCCATTCTCCGCTGGCTACCCTGGAGGCTGCCAGAAACAGGGTGCAGGATGTGAAAAAGGCAGGGGCTGTTCCTGCAGGCGGCATTCGGGTTTATCTGCGAGAAGGAACCTATTTTCGGACGGAAACACTGGAACTGACCCAGGAGGATTCTGGAACAGAACAGGCTCCTGTGATTTATTCCAGCTATCCCGGAGAAAAAGCGGTAATTACCGGCGGCGTTGCCATCAGCGGGAAGGATTTCTCCCTGCTGACCGATCCGGAAAAAACGGCGCGGCTCAATTCGGAGACTAAGGGAAAGATTTATACGGTTGATTTAAAGGAGCACGGGATTCAAAGCCTGCTGGAGGCTAAGCCCTCTATGATGGCGCTGTTTAACGACCAGTCCTTGCGCCTGGCTCGCTGGCCCAACGAGGATTATTACATTGTGCCCAGAGTGATTGACGAAGGCACCCACCTGCGGTTGTATGCAGAGGATAAAAATCCGCCCAACAGCCCTAATTACATTCCTCCCGAGCAGCAGAAAAACGATCCCGGCGTGATCCAGTATGACGCTGATAACATCAGCAATTGGACCAATCTGGAGGATATTCGGTTGGAAGGATACTGGGGTGTTCTGTGGTCTACTGATATTCTCAAGATCGCACAGCGGGACACTGAAAAGAAAACCATCACCTTTGACCGGGCTACCACCTATTCTGTTGTGGAAAGCATTGCCCGTTTCTATGCCTATAACGTGTTCGAGGAAATTGACGCTCCGGGAGAATATTACATAGATAAGGATACTTTGACCATGTATCTGTATCCTCTGGAGGACATGACGAACGCAAAGATTGAGTTAACCCAATTTGATCAAGAGTTTATTCACATGACGGATGTGTCTCATGTGGCCATTACCGGAATCAGCTTTGAGACCAATGCAAAATCGGCAATTTTGATGGAGGGCGGCAGTGATATTACCATTCAGGACTGCCAGTTCTCTAAAATTCAGAACAAGGTCATTTCTGCCGAGGGAACCTTGCGGCTGGGGGTTGCATCCTGCCGGTTTAAAAACATCGGCGGCATGGGTGTTCAGATCAATTCCGGGGATCGTCAGACCCTGACCTCTTCGGAATGCTATGTGGAAAACTGCCGTTTTGAGACATTTTCTCAGATTTTAAGAACCTACAACCCTGCTATTTCTCCCAATGGGGTGGGAGTGAGAATGTCTAACAACGTGTTTACTGACGCACCTCATACGGCAATTCTGTTTAACGGGAACGATATGCTGATTGAGTACAACGAGATTTATGACGTGCTGAAGGAAACGGATGACGCAGGTGCCATTTATTCCGGCCGGGATATGACCTGGAGAGGAAACCAGATTAATTATAATTATTTCCATGATCTGGATGACGGCCAGGGCGCTCATGGCCGGGCGGCGATTTATATGGATGACGCTATGAGCTCTATGTCTGCCTTTGGTAATATTTTTGCGAATATCCAAAAAGGCTTTTTCATGGGCGGTGGACGGGATCATACCATTGCCAATAATATTTTCCTGAAGGTATCCAACCCCATTCCTTTTGATGCCCGGCAGTCTGCCATGACTCACGAGGATCTGTTTGATCCGGAAACCACCCAGACCATTCCTCTGCGGTTCCAGGCAATTCCTTATGACAGTGAGGTGTGGCTGGAGCGGTTCCCGGAGGTGAATGAGATGGCCAATGATGATCATCCCGGTTATCCCAAGGGAAATTCCATTTACAATAATGCTTTTGTGGCAAGCGATCAAATGAGACTGCATTCTTTGGTGACGGAATGGGCAGATCGCATTGATAAGAACGAAGAATTTACTCAAAAGAAAAGCGGTGTGGAAATCTCCCGGGACAGACACACAGTGACCATTGCACAGGACAGTGAAATTTACACCAAAATTCCGGAATTTCAAGCCATTCCTACTGGAAAAATCGGAAATTACACCAATCGGCTGAACGAAAAGCTGGCCGGTGCGGTGGCACTGATGATCGACAGCCCCAATGCCTTGGTTAAGAATGAAAAGGTTTTTGTGGACAGCAATGACAGCTCTGTGCAGCCCATCGTGCAGAACGACCGCACCTTAGTGCCTGTCAGATTTATTGCGGAAAGCTTTGGCGCTCAGGTGGATTGGGAAGAAGCAACCGAGACGGTGACAGTGAATCTGGACGGCCGACAAATTCAGTTACAGCTGGGATCTGCTGTGATGCTGGTTGACGGCAAGGAGCAAACCCTGGATGTGCCGGCTCAAACCATTTCCGACCGCACTCTGATTCCTCTCCGTGCTTTGGCAGAGGGACTTGGAAAATCAGTGCTGTGGGACGATCGGGGACTGATTGTGATCAGCGGTCAGGAGAATTTGTTTGATACCCAGGAGGATGCCTACCTGATTGACGATGTGATTCGCAGACTGGCTTACTAATCAAGAAATTTTTGAAGATATAACAGGTGATAAAAACATGAGGACGGTTGCGACAGCAATCGTCCTCATGTTTTGTTGTCATATTTGAAGATAGGGCATTCGCCTTTAAAAGATCAGAGACAGCTCTGTTTTGCCCTGGGTGTTTGTGTTCAATGACAGACAGCCGTTTTGCCAGTGAAACTTCTGAAGAGCTCCGTTCACCCTGACCTGGACAGGGGAGGTCTGGCAATAGGCGGTGAAATCGCCTCCGTCTGCCAGCGTAATCTGAGTACCGTTCCAGCTTTGAATGACTGCGCCGCTGTTGAATAGATTGGTCAGGCCGATGGGAGCCATTCCGCCGGTGATCGGAACAACGGTGCAAAGCTCAAATTCCCGTTGGTTAAGCGTTATGGTAACGGCCTCCTTTACCTCCAGCACCAGCAGCTTCTTTTGCTGATGAAAATAAACGGCAAAGGTGCCTGTTTCGCAGCCCGGCAAATCCCCGGGGCGGAATTCTGCAGATTTTTTCTGCTCCTCCCCGATATGAAATAGACCACATACCAAGCCGATGCGGTTGGTGTTATAGAGCTTTAGCAGGGTCTCGGTGCCGGCATGATCGGAAAACAGGGAGTCCATGGTAGGTCGGGCAATTCCGGTGCAGAGAGGCAGCGTGCCGTCATGCAGAACCAGCTTTTGAATGAGAGCAAAATCGTGCTCATCCGCTTTGTCAGACACATAAACAGGACCGCCGCTGATAGCTCTTGCCGCCGCGTGAAATGCACCGTAGGGATGGGTGGATTGGAACATGTCCCAATCGCAGTATGTAAATTCTCCCATGAAAATACTGTTGATGGCATTGGTATAAACGTGCTTTCCATGGCTTTCCGGCACATTCGGGAAAAAGTCATCAGAGGAGCGCATCATATTGGAATTCAGCAGGGAGTAAATAATATCGTTGCTGCTGGACATGCAGTTGATCAGTTCCCCTTGAAAATGCAGCTGAGCGGAGGATTCCAGGGCGTAATGATCGTTTCTGATCATGGAGACCCGGCCCCCTTCTCCGTAGGCAACGCCCTCCAAAGCCGCCTGAACGTCAACCTTAATGCCATCCACTCCCTGGCGGCGCAGAGAATCGTGATAATCCTGATAAAATCTGCCGCACTCTTTCGGGTCTGCCATGCCATAGGGGAAATGCAGCTGCTTGGCATATTTTTCATTGACCTGGAACATGCCCTTGGAATGGCGCTGGCATTTTTCTTTGACCCGGTAGGTCTGCATTTGGGGGGAGGTGGGATCAATGCCTCCCCAATACCCCATAACGGCATGCCACACATAAAACAGCTCCACCCCATAGTTCTCTTTTAAGGCTGCAATGAGGTCGGTCATATCACCGTTGAATTTTTGGTTGGGAGCAAAGGAGGAAAGCTGATGCCTGCCTCGATCGGGAACAGAAGCATTGACAGTTTGCCATCCGTCGTCCAACAGCACAAATTTCGGAGTAAAGCCATTTTGCTTGAAATAATCCATTCCCGCCATCAGCTTTTCCTCGGACACATCTGCATAAAAGGCATTCCAGGTGCACCAGCCGAAATAGTGCATCATCCGGGGCTGATGCTTCTCCGTCCGAAGGCGGAGGGTGCGCAGCCGCTTTGCGATGTCCTGTGCGCCTTTTTGGCACAGGGAATAAAAATCCTCCCCGTGAGCCAGATAGCAGGCAAGGGCGGTGGTTCCCAAGGTAGCGTCACTTCCCGTTTCGCAGACAATTGCCAGGGTGTTTTGCTCCGTTCCGGTCAGGGAGGAGCGGAACAGTCCCTCTGCCAGAGGGTATAAAATGCTGTAGCTGCCGTCAGTATGACGGATCCCCAGCCACTGGGTTTCCGCAGGAACCAGCTTCAGACTGTCCCCGCAGCAGGCATCCATAAAAAATGGCTGCTTTCGGTGGCTGCATACAAATCGATCCAAATCCCGCACAGACCCCAGATCGGTTTCAAACCAGTCTGTTTCCTCCGGCTGGGAGACAGAAAGAAATACACCGTTGTCAGCCGGTATTGCTTGAATGTGTTCCGGGAGCTCCGGAAACAGATTTTTTGCTAGATTCATTTGTTTCGTTCCTTTCTTTGAGGGATCGTTTCAAAAGGCGGCGGGCTGTCTTTTTATTTGACGGCAAAAAAATAATCCTTGCCGCCACTTTATCATATCATATGATCGGCTCCTTTGGCAAGGGGGTTTCAATGATTTTTATGAGGAGCAAGCATTTAGCATCTACCTGACTTGAAAAATAGCTTTGTTGGTGATATAATCAAAGTGAGAGGTTTGATAGAAAGAGAGGAAATCAGAAATGAAGGAACAGTCTTATGAGGAATTTTACCGATCCTTGTTTCCCTTTTGGGATCAGCTTGAGGAGCGAGATCGGGAGATGCTGTGCCAAAATTCGTTGGACAGACATTACAGCAAGAGAGAAAACGTCCATGGCGGTCAAGGAGAATGCACCGGGGCAATTGTGGTCAGATCGGGCAGCCTGCGCACCTATCTGCTGTCGGAGGAAGGCAGGGAGGTAACGCTTTACCGCCTGTTCCCGGGAGACGTTTGTATGCTTTCTGCCTCTTGCGTATTAAAATCAATAGAATTTGACGTGTTGGTAGACGCAGAGGAGGAGAGTGACTGTTGGGTGATCAACGGCAAGGCCTTTGCGGATCTTTCCGAGCGGAATGTATATGTGAAAAATTATGCGCTGGAAACGGCAGTGAGCCGGTTTTCCGATGTGATGTGGGTCATGCAGCAAATTTTATTTATGAGCTTTGACCGCCGGCTGGCAATTTTTTTATGGGATGAAATGACCAAAACAAACAGCAGCGAGATCCACCTGACCCATGAGCAGATTGCCCGCTATATGGGGTCTGCCAGGGAGGTGGTATCCCGCATGCTGAAATACTTTGCCCACGAAAACATTGTTTCCCTGTCTCGGGGTGGGATTAAAATTTTAGATCAAAAGCGGCTGAAGGAGCTGGCTTACTGATCCAGCCAGGCCAGCAGCTCCTGCTTGCTTCTGGCTCCCACGGCTCGTTTTACCTCGGTGCCGTTTTGGAACAAAATCAGGGTGGGAATGCTCACAATCCCGTATTGCTGCGCCAATTCAGGCTCCTGATCCACATTGACCTTTCCTACCTTGAGAGAGGTCTTTTCCTGTGCAATCTCCTCTACAACAGGAGCCAACATTCTGCAGGGACCGCACCAATCCGCCCAAAAATCCAGCAGGACGGTTTCCTTGGAGAACAGCACCTCGGATTCAAAATTTTGTTTGCTGATCGCAATGACTGACATCATGTATCATCCTTTCTTTATGATTCCTTACTTTTATAATACAACATACAATGACAATATCCTTCAAATTCCGGATCTTTGATTTGTTCCCGAAATTCTTTGCACATACACTTGTTCTCTTCGCTTTTTTCCAATCTACAGGGGCAGTAGCCGCCTTTTTTCTTCAGTCCTTCCTTGATTTGTCTGACAATTTCCTGATCTTCATTGAGTCTGACTGCCATTTTGATCACTCCTTTGCTTATAGTATTTAGCCACGTGCAAAACTCTAAAAGTATAGAGTTTATGCGGTTTTACGGATGTGGCAAATCTGTTTTATCACTATAAAATAGTTTAATAATGTATAGAAAAAACCGCTCTGATTTGATATAATATAGTTGAAGAAAATCTCACAAATTGCTTAATAGAATTTAAAATCGAAAAATTTTCATTTTTGCCGTCAGGCTTTTTTTGTACCCATTTTTTCTGATTTTTGATATTTGTGATGAATTATTTTTGCATGGAATTTAATTTGCTATTTTTATCTGTGTTTTGCACTTCTTTATATAGTATATCCCTTTTTTCTTATTTTTACTGTAACCTGGTCACATTGGAAGGGGATGATGAGCCGGAATAACATATTCCTGCCCGATAGCGCATAGGATAGGGGTGAACGGGGGGATTTTTATGAAACGAATCATAGGAATGTGTCTGATTTTTTGTTTGCTGACGGGGGGAGCGGTATATGGAGAGGAAATGAATCTGTCTGCCAAGTCTGCTATTTTGGCGGAGCGAACCTCCGGACAGATTTTGTATGAGCAAAACAGTCACGAACGGCTGCCCATGGCCAGTGTAACCAAAATTATGACCATGCTTTTGGGAATAGAAGCGGTGGATTCGGGGAAAATTACCATGGAGGATATGGTAACGGTGAGCGAATATGCCTCCTCCATGACCGGCTCACGGGTATTTTTGAGCGTGAACGAAACCATCAGCGTCAGCGATTTGTTTAAGTCCATTGCGGTGGCTTCAGGCAACGACGCGGCAGTGGCACTGGCGGAATATCTGGCGGGGAGTGAATCCAATTTTGTGGAGATGATGAATCGGCGGGCGGAAGAGCTGGGGCTGGCCGATACCCATTTTACCAACTGTAACGGGCTGCCTGCGGAAAATCATTATTCCAGCGCCTATGATTTGATGGTACTGTCCCGGGAATTGCTAAGCCACGATACCATCCGTCCCTTTTTGACCATTTGGATGGATAGCTTAAGAGACGGCAGCTTTACGCTGGCCAACACCAACAAGCTGATCCGGTTTTATGAGGGAGCCACAGGGATCAAGACCGGCTCAACCGATGAGGCACTCTTTTGTATCTCTGCCTCCGCAATGCGGGATGATATGGAGCTGATTGCAGTGGTGCTGGGGGCACCTACCTCCAAGCAGCGCTTTGCAGATGCCTCTTCTTTGCTGAATATGGGCTTTGCCTCCTACGCAGTGGAGCAGGGGGTGACCCAGGGGGAGGAAATGTTTGTGATTCCGGTGGGAAAGGGTGTGGAAAAGCGTGTTTCCGTTGTGGCAGCGGAGGATTTTTCTGCGGTAGTCAAAAAGGAACAGAAGGGGCAGATGACCCGAGAAATTACCATGCCGGATCGGATTACCGCTCCGGTGGAGCAAAATCAAAAAATTGGAGAGATCTCCTTTTTCTTGGATGGGAAAAAATTGGGCAGTACGCCGCTGGTCAGCGCCGCAGAGGTGAAAAAGGCCGGATTGCTTCGGATGTACCAAACGGTGCTGCAGCAATGGATTGATGTGAAATAGAGGAAATCATCCGGAAAATTTGTGTAAAATGCCCCCTTGTCAACCAGGGGGCATTGGTGTATAATAGGAAAGTGAAACAGAGTAGGCATTTGTGCGTGGTGCAGGTTTTTCCTGCCAGTGTCAGTCGGACGGGGAGTTGCCGCTGAACGAAAAATCTTATGATTTGCGATACAAATGCCGCATCCCGCTGTTACAAAATCATGAGGACATCCTCTGAAGGTGTAACGGTAAATTTTGAGAGGAGGTCTTTTTGATGCGTTTTGCTACAATGTTTCGTCAATCTGCAAGAGAGCTGAAAAGCTCGAAAAGCTTGGTAACCGCTGCCATGCTTACGGCGGTGGGGGTGGTGCTTTCCGCTTATGCTACCATTCGGTTTTCCCAGGAATTTCAGGTATCCTTCGGTTATCTGGCATCCGGCATGATCGCCATGCTGTTTGGCCCTGTGGTGAATGCGGTGGCGGGGGTGGTTACCGATCTGGTCAGCTATCTGCTGTTTACGGACGGGCCTTATTGCTTTTGGTTTGCGCTTAATCCTGTGGTCAGCGGCTTGATTTTTGCCTTTTTCTTTTATGGAAAACCGATCACTCTGCCAAAGGCAATCGGCGCAAAGCTGCTGGATACGCTGGTTGTGGAAATCGGAATGACATCCCTTTGGCTGATCATGCTGTACGGATCGAAGGGCTGGGTTTGGTTTGCAGTACGCGCAGGATGGAAGCTGGCGGCCTTTGTGGTGCAGGCACCGGTGCTGTATGTGGTGCTAAAGGCGGTAGAAAAAGCAAAACAGAAGCTGTAAAGTTTTTGGCAATGGGAAAATAGCAAATTGGATTGCCTGTGTGAAGTTTCTCCGTCAAAGTGGCGGGAAACGCACAGGGATCCGTTCTTCTCTTATCATTTCTTGCCCTGTGGATAAGAGATGCTTTCTTGTAATTAATGCCGGTGCAGGGCGGCGGAATGGAGAAGAGGATGAAGAAGAAGCTTACTTTTGATTGGTCGAACGGGGCCATTTCGGCTCAGGAAATGGAATGTATGGAGACGGCGGTTGCTTTGGCAAACCAAACCCTGATGGAAGGAAAGGGTGCCGGAAATGATTTTTTGGGTTGGGTGCGGCTGCCCTTTGATTATGACAAGCAGGAGTTTGACAGAATTGTAAAAGCGGCTGAAAAAATTCAAAAGGAGTCTGAGGTGTTGATCGTGATCGGCATTGGCGGTTCTTATTTAGGCGCCCGGGCAGCCATTGAATTTTTGCAGTCCCCCTTTTATAATCAGAAAAAGAAGAACACGCCGGACATTTATTTCGCAGGAAATTCCATCAGCTCTACCTATTTGCAGGAGCTGATTGATATTGTGGGGGATCGGGATTTTTCCATTAACGTCATTTCAAAATCGGGAACAACGACCGAGCCTGCGCTGGCATTTCGTGTGTTTAAAAAGCTGTTGATTGAAAAATACGGCCAGGAAGAGGCCAACAAAAGAATTTATGCCACAACGGATCGGGCAAGAGGAGTGCTGAAGGCTCAGGCAGACGAACAGGGCTATGAAACCTTTGTGGTGCCGGATGATGTTGGAGGACGGTTCTCTGTGCTGACGGCGGTTGGCCTGCTGCCCATTGCAGTCAGCGGCGTTGATATCAACGAATTGATGCAGGGTGCTCAGGACGCATGTCAGGCCTTCAAGGGGGACGAAATGCATGCCTGCCATCAGTATGCGGCGGCCAGAAATATTTTGTACCGCAAGGGAAAAACCACCGAAATCATGGTGAATTATGAACCCTGCTATCATTATGTGGGCGAGTGGTGGAAGCAGCTTTACGGAGAGAGCGAGGGCAAAGACGGAAAGGGAATTTTCCCGGCTGCCGTTGATTTTTCTACCGACCTTCATTCCATGGGGCAGTATATTCAGGACGGAATGCGTAACCTGTTTGAAACGGTGGTGCGGTTTGAGATTCCTAAGCTGGATGTTGGCATTTGTCAGGAGCAGGACAATGGCGACGGCTTGAATTTTCTGGCGGGAAAGAGTGTTGATTTTGTGAACAAGCAGGCTTGCTTGGGAACTGTTTTGGCTCATACCGATGGCGGCGTGCCCAATCTGATTATTGATGTGCCTGAAATGACGGCTTATTATCTGGGATATTTGTTTTACTTCTTTGAAAAGGCCTGCGGCGTCAGCGGATATTTGCTGGGGGTGAATCCCTTTAATCAGCCTGGTGTGGAGGCATATAAGAAAAATATGTTTGCTTTGCTGGGAAAACCGGGGTATGAGGATCAGAAAGCCGCTTTGGAAGCAAGACTTCAGAAGTAAAAGAAAAGTCCGCCTGAGACAATGCAGGCGGACTTTGTGTATCTTAAATAAGAAAATAAAAAATTTTTTCGCTTCTTTTGTAATTATACTTGAATTTTGTTTTGTTTTATAGTATAATGAAAACAGGACAGTTATTTTGTACCAATCCATAACCAAAAGGAGGAATTTTCATGATTCGTATTATGATGGGTGAAAAAGGCAGCGGAAAAACAGGGGCGTTGATTCAAATGGCAAATGCTGCGCTGGATACCGAAAAGGGCAAGGTTGTGTGCATCAATAAGGGGAATCGCTTTACGTTTGATTTGAAGCACCCTGTTCGCTTGATTGATACGGAGCAGTTTGAAATTAAAAATCTGGATATTTTCCTGGGCTTTATTGAGGGCGTGATTGCCCACGATTTTGATGTGACTCATATTTTTATCGACAGTGTTTTGAAATGTGCTAAGGGTTCCTTAGAGGATATGGATAAATTCCTGTCCAGAATTGAAGCAATCTCTGAAAAATTCAACATAGACTTTACGATGACAATCAGCGCTACAAAATCAGAAGCGTCTGACGCAGTGAAAAAGTATCTGGTGGATTTTTAAACATGAGCCAATCAGCTTCCGGGTTTCCCAAAGCCCGGAAGCTTATTTTTTATGAACACAATAAAAGAAAGTGTGATATAGCTATTTAGAAATTTTTCTAAATAGCTATTGACTTTTTGGCGGGAGAGTGGTACAATCTATTTAGATGAATTTCTAAATAGATTGCAAGGAAGTGAATCAAGTGGGCATGAACGAAACCTTAAAAGCCATTTCCGACCCTGCAAGGCGGGACATTTTGTCCATGCTGAAGGAGGGAAAAAAGTCGGCCGGGGAAATCGGGGAACAATTTCATTTATCCGGCGCAACGGTTTCCTATCATTTGGCAAAGCTGAAGGCTGCCGATCTGATTACAGAAGAAAAATACAAAAATTTTATTTATTATGAGCTGAATGCGTCCGTATTTGAAGAGGTATTGACCTGGATTTATCAGTTAGGAGGGAAAATCAATGAAAAAAATTAAATGGAAACCGCTTGTGATCAGCACCCTTGTCTGCCTGATGCCCATTCTTTTGGGGGTGGCACTCTATGATAGGTTGCCGGAGCAAATGGCGATTCACTTTACCTTTCAGAATCAGCCGGACAATTTTGCCTCCAAAGGGATGACCGTGTTTGGACTTCCCTGCATGATGGCCTTGCTGCAGGTATTTTGCTGTATTGTCAATGACAAAAATGCAGCCGGCAGGGAAATGGGCAAAAGGGCGAAGGCGGCTGTAAAGGCAGTGATCCCGGTTGTCACCCTTGTGATTTACACCGCAACGATTGTGTATGCCTTAGGAACGGCGGTGGATATTCGGCGGATTGCTATGTTTTTAGCGGGGGGGATTTTGATTGTGCTTGGCAATTATATGCCAAAGGGGAGCGTCAAAAATCCCAAAACCGGTGAACCGTTTGACCAAATGAAAAAAGCCAACCGTTTGATGGGCTATTTGACGGTTTTTCTGGGCGTTCTTTTCCTTGTCAGCATATTTTTCCCCGAAATGTTTTCTGTGGCTGCAGTGTGTCTCATCCTTCCTTATGCTGTTGCCGGAATCCTGATGGGGACTCGGCTGAAAGGGTAAGAAGGCCAAGAACTGCCTTTACCGGATAGGGACAAAAGAATTTCAGATTCTTAAAATCTGCAATGATTTTTTAAAAAATGGCAAAAGAACATTTCAAAAATAAGCAAATGATGAAAAATACTGGACAAAAAAAGAAATATGCTTTACAATATAGCTGTAACCAGTCAGCACAAAGCAAGCTAATTCCATCTCCTTTTAGAATGGGGTCGTCTCTTTGAGGGCGGCTTCATTTTTTCAATCGGATTGGATGGAATGAGACGGAAAACACCTGAGAATTTGCAATATTTTTTTGGATTTTGGGGAAAGTACATT
>JAXEOR010000058.1:0-3897 GCA_034117945.1 Clostridia bacterium
CAACTGAGGAAAAAGGCAGAACAGCGGTGCCTCTTTTTAACCTCTTTGATTACGCCGCTGAATCAGCTTCCGGCAGTAGCCAAAACCCATCAGGGAAAAAATGCGGCAGGGGCGGCAAAGAAAAGAAACGAGCTATTCCCCTCCCCTCAAACCGATGAAATCATTCAGGCCATTGAGGAGCAAAAGCCCTGCTCGGTAAACTCTGTCAGCTTTCCCTACGGAGGTTATTATATCATGCGCTCCGGCTGGACAAAGCAGGATCGCTATTTGTTCTTTAAAACCAGCCGCTATGCCATGGGACATGCCCATGAGGACTGCAACAGCCTGATTCTGACTGCCTATGGGCAAAATTTGCTGGTAGATGGCGGAAATTATAATTATGCAAACGATCCGGCTTCTGAGGTGATCAACACCTATTTTACCTCCTCCTTTGCTCACAACACCCTGTGCGTGAACGGCATGTCCCAGTCCCGTCTGCAAACGGTTGCGGTGAACCGGGATCAGGTCAGCGAGGACTGGCAGGCATATGAAGCCTATGCGGCTCATTTAGAAGGCCTGCAGCAGCGGGATGGCACCCGAACCTATTTCGGAGAGCTGCTGCAGCTTGCGGAAGGAGTGTATCAGGACGGGTACGGTGCAGAGCGGCTGAATGCGGTTCACCACCGTCAGGTATATGCTGTTGACAATCGGTTTTATGTAATAGCGGATCGGGTCAGCGGCGGTGAAACCTTCCAGCTGAACTGGAATCTGGCACCGGAATGCGGAAATACTGTGTTTGAAAAGGATGTTTTAACCACCCATACAGGCGATGTGACCTTTGAAATCGTCCATTTGGGAGCAGGCAATAAAAAAGCTAAGATAGAAAAAGGACAGAATCAGCCCTTCTCCGGCTGGATGTGCACCGATTATAACCGCAAGGTTGAGGCAGAGCATATAACGGTGGAATGGAGCGGAACAAGAAAGCAGCTGGCGGTTTCTGTTCTGATTCCGTACACAAAGGAAAGGCCTGAGGTGAAGGTGACAGTCTGCGAAGAAAACCGCATCTCCTTCACCCTGTCTGACAACGGGCTGCGGGCGGAATTTTCCTTTGAAGGAGAAACCTCCCGGGCCGCAGTGAAAAGGAATGGCTTGGCGGAATCGGCTTTGCTAAGCCCGCAGACCAGCGAATTTACAAACCGGGAAAATCAGCGGATCAGCCTGTAAAATCCGCCTGCCTGCAAGATCAGAACAAGCCGGCAAGGGAATGATTTTTTTAGGGGGAAGCTTTTGTGATTCAATTTTTACTCCGGAAATTTGTGCCGGATTATGAAAATGTCTCTGATAAAAAGGTGCGGGAGCATTACAGCGTGCTGAGCGGCTTTCTGGGCGTGGCCTGCAATTTGTTTTTGTTTTTGCTGAAGGTCACGGTGGGAATGATCATGAACAGTATCGCTATTTTGTCGGACGGATTTAATAATCTGTCCGATATCGGCTCCTCTGTTGTGTCTATCATCGGTGCCCGATTAAGCAACAAACGGCCGGACGATGAGCATCCCTTCGGCCATGGCCGGGTGGAATATATCGCTTCTTTGATCGTGTCCTTTTTGATCATGCTGGTGGGAGTGGAGCTGCTCAAAAGCTCGGCTGATAAAATCATTCATCCTCAAACGGTGAATTTTTATCCGGTGGCGGTAGGAATTCTGGCGGCCTCTGTGCTTGTGAAGGTTTGGATGTATCGGTATAATTCCTACCTAGGGAAAAAGATTAACTCCACCCTGCTTTGCGCCACAGCACAGGACAGCATTAACGATGTGCTTTCCACCGGAGCAGTCATTATATCCACAGTGATCGGGTGCTTTCTCCCCTTCTCCATTGACGGGTACATTGGCATCTTTGTTTCCGTTCTGATTCTGCGCTCCGGATATGGGATTGCACGGGATACCATCAGTCTGCTGCTGGGAACTCCCCCGGATCAGGAAACGGTGGATCAGCTGTGCTCTATCATCATGTCCGGGAAGGATATTGTGGGGATACACGACCTGATTGTTCACAATTACGGCCCCGGCCGGGTGATGGCCTCTGTTCATGCAGAAATCCCCAGTGACGCAGATCTGATTGCAGCCCATGAGGAAATTGACGCACTGGAGCAAAAGGCAAACCGGGACATGGGGATTATGCTGGTAATTCATATGGATCCCATTTTGGTCAACTGTGAACGAACCAATCAGCTTAAGGAAATGGTGGAGGAAATTTGCAGCGGAGTAGACAGCCGTTTTTCTATTCACGATTTTCGGATTACAGACGGAGAAAATCGGGTAAACCTGATTTTTGACTTGGTAGTGCCTTTTGATTTTGACGAAAAGAAAAAGCAGGAGGCAGCTGCGGAAATTACCAGACAGATCAAGGAAAAAGATCCAAAATACTGTACGGTGATTCAAATTGATACTTTATATGTGTAGGGGTATGATAAGGTGAAACAAAAAAAATTGCTATGGAAGCGTTTTTTGCCGTACTTTAAAGGCTACAGGAGAACAATGGCTCTCGACCTGTTCTGCGCTTCTCTCACAACGCTGTGCGAGCTGGTGCTCCCTATGATCGTTCGTTTTATTACAGATAAGGGGATCAACGATCTGGCCGGGCTGACCGTAAAAATGATTCTCACTCTGGGCGGATGCTATGTGATTTTGCGCCTGATTGATACGGCGGCAAGCTTTTTTATGGAGTCTATCGGGCACATCATGGGTGCCAGAATTGAAACGGAAATGCGCCGTGATTTGTTTGATCATCTGCAAAAGCTTTCCTTCAGCTTTTATGACAACACTAAGGTGGGACAGATTATGTCCAGAATTACAACGGACTTGTTTGATGTGACGGAATTTGCCCATCACTGCCCGGAGGAGTTTTTCATTGCGGCAATTAAAATCTCCGCCTCCTTTGTCATCTGCTGTCAAATGAACATTCCTTTGACCCTCATTGTCTTTTCAGTGCTGCCGCTGATGTTTTTGTGCACCCGCTATTTCAAGCGAAATATGCGCAAGGCCTTTCAGGAATCCCGGGTGCAGATCGGCGAAATTAATGCGTCGGTGGAGGACAGCCTGCTGGGAATCCGGGTGGTAAAATCCTTTGCCAACGAGGGCGTTGAAAAAGAAAAGTTCAAAAAGGGAAATCTTCGTTTTTTGGAAATTACCAAAAGCAAATATACCAGTATGGCCGGATTTCACAGCACAACCCGGTTGTTTGACGGGATCATGTATATTCTGATCGTGGTTGTGGGAGCACTGTTTATGATTCGCGGCAGCATCCAGCCCCCTGATCTGATGGCCTATTTGCTGTATGTGACCACTCTTTTGAACTCGGTGCGCAGAATTGTTGATTTTTCGGAGCAGTTCCAGCGAGGCATGACCGGGATTGAACGGTTCTGCCAGGTGATGGAGCTGGAGCCTGACATTGCAGACGCCCCGGGGGCAGTAGAATTAAAGAACGTGCAGGGCGAGGTGACCTTTGATCATGTGAGCTTCAGTTATGCGGCCAAGGAGCAAAATGTTTTGGAGGATATCAATCTGCAGGTAGAAGCAGGCAAAAACATTGCTTTGGTGGGCCCCTCGGGAAGCGGAAAAACCACCCTGTGCAGTCTGATCCCCAGGTTTTATGAAATAACAAAGGGGAAAATTTTAATCGATGGCAAGGACATTTCGCAGGTGACCTTATCCTCTCTGCGTTCTCAGATCGGTGTGGTTCAGCAGGATGTCTACCTCTTTTCCGGAACGGTGCTGGAAAATATTTTGTACGGAAAGCCGGGTGCGTCCCGGGAAGAGGTGATCCAGGCGGCTAAAATGGCTGCCGCTCACGAATTTATTATGAAGTTTCCGGATGGGTATGATACCTATGTGGGCGAACGGGGCTTAAAGCTGTCCGGCG
>JAXEOR010000059.1:0-6091 GCA_034117945.1 Clostridia bacterium
CGGAATGGAGAGTATTATGAACATAAAATATTCCGGTTTTTCAGATGAAATCAGTCAGAATATTGACGAGCAGTTTACTCACTTGAATAAGCTTGGAATCCGGTATTTTGAGCCCCGGGGCATCAACGGAACCAACATCGCCTCCCTGACGGAGGAACAGCTGGCCGAGTTGAAGGGAAAAATGGAGGAATATGGGATTTCAGCCTCCTCTATTGGCTCCCCCATTGGAAAAATTCAGATTACAGACCCCATGGAGCCCCACCTGGAGCAGCTGAAATGGGTGATTCACATTGCCAAAGCCTTGGGCACCAGATTTATCCGCGTGTTCAGCTTCTTTATGCCCAAGGGAGAGGATCCCGCCTGCTATCGGGAGGAGGTCATGCGCCGGATGAAGCAGATGGTGGCGCTGGCAGAGCAGGAGGATGTGGTTTTGCTCCACGAGAACGAAAAAGGAATTTACGGGGATACGGCGCTGCGGTGCAAGGAAATATTTGACGAGATTCCCTCCGAGCACCTGAAAGGGGTGTTTGACCCGGCTAATTTTGTGCAGTGTGGAGACATTACCTATCCGGATGGGTTCCAGCTGCTGAAGGAGCATATTGTTTATATGCATATTAAGGACGCACTGGAGGATGGCTCCATCGTTCCTGCTGGCCAGGGCAAGGGGCGTGTGGAGGATATTTTAAGAGAGCTTTCAGAGGACGGGTATCAGGGCTTTTTGAGCCTGGAGCCCCATCTGGGCAGCTTTGAGGGGCTGGCTGAGCTGGAGCAGGAGGATACCATGATGAAGCTTTCTAAAAGCGACAGCGGAAAGTTCACATTGGCTTATGAAAGTCTGAAAAAAATTGTGGATCGGTTGTGAAAGCAATGAAATTAACCTATTACGGAACGGCTGCCAGTGAGGGGCTGCCGGCCTTGTACTGCAAATGCGCCGTTTGCCGGGAGGCGGCCAGACGGGGCGGGCGAAACCTGAGAACCCGTTCCCAGGCGCTGGTGAACGACAGCCTGCTGATTGATTTTCCGGCGGATACCTATGCCCACATGCTGTACGGAGGACTGCCCCTGCCGGATCTGTCTCACTGCCTGATTACCCACGCCCATTCGGATCATCTGTATGCTGACGAGCTGGGGGCCTGGGGATGGGGCTATTGCTATGACAATACTCCCATGACCTTTTACGGCTCCGGCCCTTCGGGAGAGCAGATTGGGCGGTATCAGGACAGGGAAAATGTGCGGTTTCAACGGGTGGAGCCCTTTGTTCCCTTTGAGGCGGCAGGTCATTTGGTAACGGCTCTTCCCGCCTGCCACGCACCGGAGCTGGAGTGTGTGATGTACCTGATCGAAAAGGACGGGAAAACCCTGCTGTATGCCCACGATACCGGTATGTTTGCAGAGCCTGTGTGGAATTTTTTAGAGGGCAGGCGGCTGGATCTGGTATCTTTGGACTGCACCCATGCCAATACGGATGAGATTGGGTACAATTATCACATGACCTTGAAAATGAACTGTCTGGTGCGGGATCGGCTGAAGGAAATGGGCTGCGCAGACGAGCATACGGTGTTTTATACCAATCATTTTTCCCATAATGGGGATGATGCGCTGTATGAGGATTTTTGCCGGGTTGCAGGCCGGGAGGGCTTTGGGGTAAGCTTTGACGGATGCACGGTTGAGGGGTAAAATACAAGCGAGATGCATAGAGGGGATTTGCTGCTTGCGCACAAATCCCCTCTTTTTCACACAAGCCCCTGAATTTGTCATGGGTTTGTGCTTGAATTGACGGGGGAAGTGTGCTATAATAAAAGAAAAAACAGAAAAGAGTGAAGGGTATGGATACAATCAGAGAGCAGGCGGAAGCAATTGCCCGGGAGCTGGTGGAGGTTTCCCGTATCAAGCCGGGAGAGCTATTTGTGGTGGGTTGTTCCTCCAGTGAGATCACAGGGAAAAAAATCGGGACGGATTCCGATCTGAACGCAGCCGAAGAAGCGTTTGAAGGGATTTACAAGGTGCTTTCCGAGCAGGGCATTTATTTGGCCGCCCAGTGCTGCGAGCATTTGAATCGGGCATTGGTGGTGGAGCAGGAGGCGGCGGAAAAGTTCGGCCTTTGCCAGGTGAATGCCGTCCCTCAAAAAAAAGCAGGGGGCTCCTTTGCTACCACAGCCTACAGCCGGTTTTCTCAGCCGGTGCTGGTGGAGGCGGTGCAGGCCAAGGCGGGGATGGACATCGGCGGAACCCTGATTGGGATGCATCTTGCTCCGGTGGCGGTGCCGGTGCGGTGTGCATTACAGAAAATCGGGGAGGCAGGGGTGATCTGCGCCCGTTCCAGACTGAAATTTACCGGCGGTGCCCGGGCGGTATATAACCCGGAGTTGCTGTAACCTATTTGACAAAGCGTTAAGCGGAGGACACAGAATGAAGAAAACAGGATTGGCAAAAGGATTGGCGGCCGCTGTCTGCCTGATACTGATCTGTCAGACGGCTTTTGCCTCCATTTTGGGAGAAGAGCTGTATGCGGATGCCCTGGTGTTTGGAGACGGGGTGGTTTATAACGATAATTTGTTTTACAGCAATCAGTCGGGGGTAGGCTATCAGAACGAGCATTATTTTACTTATACTCCCAATCCAAACGTGGTGCCGGTGATTACAAACGGCGAGTCGGTCTACGGCCGCCGAACCTTAACCCAAATGACCTCTTATCTGCAGGAGCAGGGCATGACGCCCATTATGGGCATGAATGCGGATTATTTTTCCTTTCAGACGGGGGTTCCTATGGGGCATACCATTACCGAGGGGGAGATTTTAACCAAAAGCGAGGAGGGGCAGGACGCCATCGCCTTTCGCAAGGACGGAACCGCCTTCCTTTCCTGGTTGGAAATCAAAACAGAGCTGACAACGGCAACCCAGACCATTCCCATTGCCAACATCAACAAATATCGGCTGGCCTCCCGGATCTATATGATGACGGAGGACTATTATTCTGACACCCGTGCCAGCGGCTGGGGCATTGACGTGGTGATCGGCTCGTTGGAAGGAAAGCTGGCCATTGGCCAGTCTGTAACGGGGATCGTGGAGGAGATAGGCTACCACGACGGATCGGTGCCCATTCCGAAAGGAAAGTATGTAATCAGCCTGCATATGGACGGGGATCAGGAGCTGTTCCGGCAGCTGGAGGCTCTGCAGATCGGTGAGCAGGTAACCATCAGCAATTGGGCGGTGAACTGCCCGGAGGGACTGTGGGAAACTGCGGAATACGCCACAGGCTCTGTGGGCGGACGGCTGATTGAAAACGGCAAGCTGACCGGAATTGACGGAACTGCCGCTCCCCGGACGGCGGTGGGGATCAAGGCAGACGGCAGTGTTTTGTTTTATACCATTGACGGGCGGCAGAACAGCAGCTACGGCGTTCGACTGACCACTCTGGCCAAGCGGATGCTGGAGCTGGGGTGCGTGGAGGCACTGAATATGGACGGGGGCGGTTCTACCTGCGTGAACGGCGTGTTTCCCGGCAATACCCAGTCTGCTCTGCTTAACTCTCCTTCCGACGGGACGCTGCGCTCTGTCTGCAACTTTTTTGCGCTGATCAACACCCGTCAGCCGGACGGAGCTGTGGCAAAGCTGCACTTATACCCCTACGGAGGCATTTATCTGGCGGGAGCCTCTGAACAATTTACGGTGAAGGCTACAGACGGGAGCGACTATGCAGTTGATCCGCCCACCGAGCTTTCCTTTACGGCAGAGGGGCCGGGCTCCTCCTATATGGGAGACAATTGTGTGAAATTCGGCACGGGGGATACCACCGTTACGGTGACCGGGGGACAGGCCTCGGATACCAGAAGCTACCGGGTGGTGCAAACCCCGGATGAAATTACGGTATACGGAGAAATTTCGGGAGATATCATCACCTCTCTTTCCGTTAGCGCAGGTGCCCAGGCTCCCTTGACGGCGCGGGCACGGCATCATTATCAAGATGTGTCAGGGGACGATACCTGCTTTACCTGGAAGATGGCGGAAGGGTCAGAGGAGCTTGGCTCTATTGACGGCTCTGGTACCTTCACCGCAGGAGAGTATTCCGGCTCCGGCACCATTTTGGTATCTGCAGGAGAGCGGTCTGTTTCTATTCCGGTGACGGTGCAGGGATCGGAATTTGAGGACAGCTTTATGGATGTGACCCTGACGGTAGAGGGAACCAAGGTGACCGGGAGAATGGAGCCGGTTCGAGGAGTGGAGCTTGACTGGATGTCGCTGACGGTGGACAGAAAAGAGGTGCCGGTGGAGCTGGCGGCAGATCACCGTTCCTTTGTGTATGAGCTGGAGGACGGCGGCTATCACAAGCTGACTCTAAAGGTGGGAAGGGGCAATCAGTATGCTGCCCTGGCAACCGCTGAGGCGGGAAACAGCGAGACGCTGGGAAATGCCTTTTCCGATATGGCGGGGCACTGGGCGGCAAAGCCGGTCAATTATCTGTATGCCCAGGGGATGATCAGTGGTTATTCGGAGAATGGAGGACTGCGCTTTGACCCGGAGCGGCAGATGACCAGAGCGGAATTTGCAGTGCTGCTGGCCAAATTGAAGGGATTGCAGCCCTATGAGGCTTCGGTGGGCTTGGCAGACGAGGCTCAGCTTCCTGGCTGGGCGGCACCCAGCATCCGCGCAGCGGTTAAGGCGGGGCTGATGAGCGGCAGGGCGGAGGGGAGTAAACTGGTGTTTGATCCCGGGGCACCCATTACCCGGACGGAGGTGTGCTCCGTGCTGGCCAGAACCCTGACGGGAGGATATCCCAAAGCCAGTCTGACAGCCAAGGATGCCGGACAAATTCCTGCCTGGGGACTGGACACATTTCGTCAAATGGCGGCACTGGGTGTGATTTCAGGCTATCAGGACGGATCCTTGCTGCCCAACCGCAGTGTGAGTCGGGCGGAGGCGGCGCAAATGGTGTTTGTACTATATTAATTGAATGAAAACTTCCTTTTGCGGGTATGCTATCGGTAACATATCCGGGAAAGGAAGTTTTTTGTATGTCGATTTTAGCAGTAGTGATTCGGGGGTTGTTATCATTAGTGGCGCTGTTTTTACTGACCAAGCTGATGGGCAGGCGGCAGGTGCAGCAGTTAACCTTGTTTGATTACATCATTGGCATCAGCATTGGCTCCATTGCGGCGGAGATGGTGTTAAATGCCGATGTTCACTGGCTGAACGGCCTGACGGCCATGGCGGTTTACGGCGGAATTGCAATGCTGATCAGCTGGATGACCTGTAAAAAGCTGCCTGTGAGACGGGCACTGAGCGGCGTGCCGGTGATGCTGCTGCAAAAGGGAGAGCTTTTGGTAGAAAATTTCAAAAAAACAAGGCTTGATCTGAATGAATTTTTGTCCGAATGTCGGGCCAACGGCTATTTTGATTTGTCTCAGCTGGATTATGTTCTGATTGAATCCAACGGAAAGCTGTCCTTTCTGCCCGCCGCGGAATACATTCCTTTAACGCCTCACGATATGGGGCAAAAGCCCGCTCCCTCCAAAATGACGGCCAATGTGATTTTAGACGGCAAGATCATGGATCTTCACCTGCGGCTGATCGGAAAAAACGAAGCCTGGCTGCGGCAAAAGCTCCGGGAAAAGGGCGTGAAAAGCGAGGAGGAGGTGTTTCTGGCCATCAGCTCGGGAGAAGATTTGACGGTATATAAAAAGGAAAATAAAATGCCCCCCAGGAATGTGCTGGAATAAACTATCTCCCATGCAGTAAGGACAGCAGGGAGGGCAGCGGTAAGGGGTGCAGTAAAGACAGCAGTAAGGGCAAATTGGTTCGGAGTGCGGTCAGGTGCGCGTTCCAATGAGTGCCGTTTGCGCGGTCAACTGCAACAACTATATAAAACAAAACAAAAAGAAACAAAATACTGTATAAAAATAAATAAAAGGCTTTTTCGTTCTGCCTGAAACAGTATTTGTTTCTTTTTTCACTGTTCTGCGGGAATTCAACGGGCAAAAAAATTCTACAAAAAAATTGAACAAAACACAAAAAAATGATTGACAAATTGATTTTTTTGTGATAAAATACATGAGTATGATTGAGATAGGGGTATAGCTCAGTTGGTAGAGCA
>JAXEOR010000060.1:0-12790 GCA_034117945.1 Clostridia bacterium
TCATGTCTGCCGCCGCTACTGTCCGAGGCTCCGTTCCCTCTGCCAGCACGATGGTCTTTTTGTCTTCCTTCGCTCGCTCAATGATTCTGTCCAAAAACTTGCTCATTTTCTATCGTCACCTTTCTTCTTCTGAACACCCGCTCGCTCCTTTTTCACAGCCGGGCTTTTCCTTTCTTTCTATTATATAAGAATTTTCCCCAAATTACAAGGCTTTTTTTCTTTTTTCCCTTTTTTCCGGGGAATCAGACACATTCTTGCTTATTTTTCACTCCAAACAGGAAGAATAAGAAGGAATGGCACCGTACTGCGCCACGCTTTTTGCCGCATAGGAATTTGCCGATTGCAAGCAGCGTGAAGGCTCCCAGCCCTGAGACAGACCATATAAAAAGGCAGCCGCCAATGCGTCTCCCGCACCCGTGGTATCCTTGGCCTGTACAGAAACTCCGGGCACAGAAAACCTTTCCTCCCTGGTCAAAAGCATGGCTCCCTGCGACCCCTTTGAATATAAAATCATCTGAAGGGGATACCGTTCAAACAGCTTGCCTGCTCCCTTAGACAGCTCCCGTTCACCGGTCAGAAACAAAAGCTCCTCCTCTGAAAATTTCAAAAGATCCGCATAGGGCATAAATTCCTCAACGGCTGCTAAGCAGGCTGCTTCACTGCTCCAAAGAGGCAGCCGGATATTGGGATCAAAGCTGATCAGCGCCCCTTGCCTCTTGGCCGCCTTCACTGCCTTGCGATGGGCTTCCTTCGCCGGAGAATCCACCAGTGCTACCGAACAAAAATGCAGCGCAAAGCAATCAGAAAACCAATCCTCCTGAATCAAATCCTCCGCCAACAGCTGATCTGCCCCCGGAGAACGGTAAAAGGAAAAGCTGCGGTTGCCGTTCTCCTGCAGCGACACGACAGCCAAGGTGGTATGAGCTTCTTTTGTACGAAACACCCGGGAGGCATCTACTCCAACAGATGAAAGTGTGGAAATGATGCTGTCTCCAAAGGCATCCTCCCCCACCATGGAAATCATGTGGGCATCTCCACCCAGCTTCGCTACCGCCGCTGCCACATTGGCCGGTGCTCCGCCGCAGGCACAGGCACAAGAAAATCGTCCCTCTTGGGCGGAGCCGGGAATCATATCAATCAAAGCCTCTCCCATACAATAAATCGGCTTCATAAGCATCCCCCTTTCTATTTCTTCCATTATATTATGTCTGTCAAGCAAAGTCAATAGAAAAGCGCCGCCAAGCAAAAAATAGTTTTCTATTTCTTTTCCGGAAAAATCTGCTGTTTTCCTTTACTTTTTTGACGGGGTATGCTATAATAAGTAGGAATTTGAAATTTATATTTTGAATAGGAGTGACCTTTCATGGAAAAACAAAAGGTGTTGACCAAAATTTGCGACACAGGAATTGTCGCCGTTGTCCGCGCCAACAGCGGTGATCAGGCCAAAAAGATTGCAGACGCTTGTATCAAAGGAGGCATTGGCGCCATTGAAGTGACCTTTACCGTTCCCGGTGCCCATCGGATCATTGAAGAACTGGCGGCTGCCTATTCTCCGGAAGAAATGATTGTTGGAGCAGGAACCGTGCTGGATTCCGAAACGGCCAGAATTGCTATTTTGTCCGGCGCTCAATATGTGGTCAGCCCTTATTTTGACGCTGATACTATGAAAACCTGTAATCGCTATGCCATTCCCTGTATGCCGGGGGTTATGACGGTACGGGAAATTGTGCAGGCAATGGAAGCAGGCGCCGATATTGTAAAGCTGTTCCCGGGGGAGGCTTACGGTCCCAAGCTGGTTAAGGCTTTTCACGGTCCTCTGCCTCAGGCAAGAATTATGCCCACCGGGGGCGTCAGCCTGGACAATGTGGATCAATGGATCAAAAACGGTGTCGTCGCAGTGGGTGCAGGGAGCTGCCTGACCGGAGGCGCAAAAACAGGTGATTATGATTTGATCACTCAAACTGCAAAGCAGTTTGTTGCCAAAATTGCCGAAGCCCGCGCCTCATTAGCATAAAATCAGAACCCCAATCATCCGTTTTTTAAAAAAAACGGATGATTTTTTTATACAACATTTTGAGGATCTCTCTTCACCAGTCACAGGATATAGTATGAAATTTGAAGGTTTTTCCAATTTCAAAGTTCCCAACAAGATATTTGTAATAGTTGCACAAATTATAACATTATTATTTGTTCATAATTTACAATGAAAATGACAGAAAAATAAGAAAAACAAGATTCGTAAGATTACATAACAATAATTTTTTTCAGCATTTTTCGGTTGCAAAAAAACTTGATTTGGGGTAAAATATCTCCTGTTGTAACAATTCTGTAATATTTATTTTACAGAATTGTAATTTCAGAAAGAGGTGTTCCCATTGTCAAGAACAGAAAAACGAATACAAAAGAAGCTTGCCCGGCAATGCGGCTCCTATCGGATTCGCTGCCACACTGCTGATTTGTCTCATAAAATTTCTAAAAAAGCAGACGGAAAACAGATTGCAGCCTGGATGAACAGCGTTCCCGGATATTTATTGCTGTTTTTGCTGGTTCTTTCTATGACGGTTTCCGGCCTGTACGGCGCAGGCTTCCGGGTAGGCTATCAGGTATATGCGGGAAATGAGCAAATCGGCATGGTTGCTCAGGAAGAAACCTTTCAGCAAGCCTTAGAGGAAGTACATACCACTCTGGAGGAAAGCTTCGGAGAAGATTTTGAGCTGCAGGAAGAGCCCTATGTGAAAAGAGGCTTGGTAAACGTAAAAGAAGAAACACAGGATTTATCCCAGCAAATGATCTCTTCTGCCGGTGAGATTTCGGAAGGAGTCGCGATTATGGTGGACGGTGTTGCCGCTGCCGTTGTTTCGGATGAACAAACTGCCCACCAGGTGCTCAACACAGTGCTGGAGCAGAAAAAACAGGAGCTGGGAAACGAAACGGCTGAATTTGCCCGGGATATTACCCTGGAACAGCAATACGTTCAAACAGACGCTATACTGGATCAGCAAAATGCCGGTCAGACCTTAACCGGAGACGAACAGGAAGCTGTGATTCATACCGTAAAAAGCGGGGATACTCTGTCCGCCATTGCTGAGCAGTATGATATGACTGTGGAGGAATTAAGAGCAAACAACCCGGAACTGGATGGGGATATTTTGGTGACCGGTCAAAGCCTGACCATCAGCCGCTCTCAGAGCTGGCTACCAGTCAGAACAGAAGAGCCTCTGTCCTATGAGGAGGAAATCCCCTTTGAAACCAAGGTAGAACAAACAGATGAGCTGTACATAGGCGATGTTGAGGTTGTTCAGGAGGGGCAAACGGGCGTAAAGCAGGTAGAAGCTTTACTTATTAAAATCGACGGTCAGGAAACGGAAACGAAAATTATCAAAGAAGAGATCGTCAAAGAGCCCATTGAAAAAATTGAGCGGCAGGGCACCAAGGAACGTCCCAAGGACGTTGCTACCGGCAGCTTTATCCGTCCTACCGGCGGATACCTTTCTTCCGGCTTTGGCGCGCGGTGGGGCACAATGCATCAAGGTCTGGATCTTGCCAACACCTTAGGCAGCCCGATTGTGGCATCTGACGGCGGAAAGGTGATCTATTCGTCCTATAACATGGGCGGCTACGGATACCTGGTGATTATCGATCACGAAAACGGTTATCAGACCTATTATGCTCACTGCAGTAAGCTGTTGGTGAATGTGGGCGACCGGGTATGTCAAGGAGACACCATTGCTCTGGTGGGAAGCACCGGTGACAGCACAGGGCCTCACTGTCATTTCGAGGTTCGCTTAAACAGCATTCCTCAAAATCCGGCCAACTACATCTAAATGTAACCATATGAAAACCTCCGGGATTTGCGTTTACATCCCGGAGGTTTTTTTCACAAAAGTCTATGATATCGGCACAATACTGCCAATGATAATTCCCAGCAGCGCACCGGCCAGCACCTCCGGCACGGTATGCCCCAGCAACTCCTTCAAGGGTTTTTCCTGCCCGTCCGGATACATTCGATTCAAGATCTGAGCATGCTTCCCTGCCTCATACCGAACGCCGCAGGCGTCATACATCACCACCAAAGAAAAGCACATAGCAATGGCAAAGAGCAAGGAATCAAAGCCGCTGGTTCTGCCCACCGCCACGCTTAAAGCGGCTGCAATGGAGGAATGGGAGCTTGGCATCCCGCCCGATCCTACCAGCCGGGAAAAGTGCCATTTCTTTTCCTTCATCAGCAGCCAAATGGTTTTTAATAGCTGAGCGGCAAACCATCCGGCAATTCCTGTCCAAAGTACCTTATTTCCTAAAAGCTCATGCAACACTGTCATAGCAGTTCCTTTCTGCGGAATTTCATGCCGCCTATTGCTTTCTGGTCATTAGCTTTTGCGCTGTTTCTATAAAATATTCGGGACGCTCCAGCTCCTTTGCGGCACAGATCGCTTGATTGGTGTATTCCTCCGCCAGCTCCCGGGAACGCTCCAGTCCGAACTTGGTCACAAAGGTTGTTTTCCCCTGAGCCTGATCACTGCCCAAGGGCTTGCCAAAGGCAGCAGTTCCCGTAACGTCTAAGATATCATCCTGAATTTGAAACGCAAGACCCAGATACCCGGCATACTTCTCCAGCTGATCCAGTGTTTTTTGATCCGCCCCGGCGGCAATTCCGCCCAACAGAACAGAAGCCCGAAGCAGCGCCCCTGTTTTATGCTGATGCAAAAAAACCAGAAGCTGCTGGGAAATTTCTTTTTCTTCCGACTCCATATCCACAATCTGGCCTCCGATCATACCGTCTGCTCCGGCCAAACGAGCCAGCGTGCCAATTCCCTTTACAATCCGCTCCGGGGGCAAATCGGCCTTTGCCGCTGTTTCAAAGGCCAGGGTTAGCAGCCCGTCCCCTGCCAGCACCGCCGCAGCCTCGCCGTACACCTTATGACAGGTAGGCTTTCCCCGGCGGAAATCATCATCATCCATGCAGGGAAGATCATCGTGAATGAGAGAGTATGTATGGATCATTTCCAACGCACAGGCAAAGGGCAGCGCCTGCTCTACCGTTCCCCCGCAGGCCTCACAGGCGGCCAGGGTCAGCATGGGCCGCAGCCGTTTCCCCCCTGCAGACACTGCGTCATGCATGGCTCGATACACCGTTTTTTGAGGACAGTCCCGCTCTTCTAAATAGTGCTCCAGTGCTTGTTCAATCCGATCACGGTAATTACTCATCAGTCTCTCCCTCCGGGGAAAACAGCTTGGCAGTGACGCCGCCTTCCCGATCCTTTGTCAAAATCGCAATTTTCTGCTGAGCCTCTTCTAGGGCTTTGGAGCAAAACCCGGTCAGCTCCACCCCCCGCTCAAACAGCTTTAAAGACTCCTCCAACGACACCTCTCCTGTCTCCAGCTGCTTTGTCAGCTGCTCCAATTCTGTCATCGCCTGTTCAAAGGTCACTCTACCCGCCGCCTTTCCTCTATCTTTAACACATTACACCAAGCCGTTCCGTCTGCAAACTGCAAAGAAAGGGTTTGCCCTGTTTCCAGTTGGGAGATTTTAGAAACCCCCCACCCCTCCCGGTCGGACACTGCCGCATATCCCCGCTCCAGCACCGCCAGAGGGCTTAAGGCCTGCAATCTTGCCGCCATATGAGAAACCCGTTCCCGCCGAAGCCGTTCTCCCTGCTCCGCAGCACGGACAAACCGCTGCAGCAAATGATCCAAATCCAGTCTTCTGCGATCCATCTGCTCCTCCGGCTTTGCAAACACCCGCCGGTCGATAATCCCCTTCAGCCTTGCCCGTTTTTTCTCCAGTCCGCTGAAATAAGCCTGCTGCAAGCGGACAAAATAGCCCGCTGTTTTTTCCCCTAATTCTATTTGAGAGGGCACCGCCAGCTCTGCCGCTGCAGAGGGGGTAGGAGCCCGCAAATCCGCTGCAAAATCAGCAATGGTATAATCCGTTTCATGCCCCACCGCAGAAATGACGGGAATCCGGCACCCGGCAATGGCTCTGGCAACCCTTTCGTCATTAAAGGCCCACAAATCCTCAATGGAGCCACCGCCCCGGCCGATGATCAGCACATCTGCCCAGCCGGTTGTGTGAAAATAATGAAGGGCCTCCACCAGCTCTCCCGGGGCCTCTGCCCCCTGCACCAAAACCGGGTACAAATAAACGTCCGCCAGCCGGTACCGGCGGGATAAAATATTCAAAATATCCCGAATCGCCGCTCCGGTAGGAGAGGTAATCACGCCAATCCGCCTGGGGTAAGCCGGGATCGGCTTTTTCCGCTGCACATCAAACAGCCCCTCCTGCTCCAGCCTTGCTTTTAACTGCTCATAGGCCAGATACAGTGCCCCGATCCCGTCCGGCTGCATAGAATCCGCATACAGCTGATACTGCCCGTCCCGCTCATAAACGCTGATCCGGCCGGAAATGATCACCTTCTGCCCGCTTTCCGGCCGAAAGGAAAGAGAAGAAGCCGCGCTGCGGAACATAACGCCCCGAACCACTGCTCCCTCATCCTTTAAGGCGAAATAAAGATGACCGGAATAGTGCAGCTTGCAGTTGGATAATTCCCCCTTGACCGTAATCCGCCCCAGCAGGGGATCGCACTCCATCATCCGTTTTAAGTATCGGTTCAGCTCCGTAACTGTCAAAACCGCCATTCCCTCACTCCTTCATTTCCCGAAGCACCCCGGCCAGAATCCCGTTCACAAAGGTACCCGCCTGGGGATTGTCATAGCTTTTTGCCAGCTCAATGGCTTCGTTCACCGAAACAATGTCGGGAATATCCTCCCGGTACTTGATTTCATATACCGCAATCCGAAGCACCGCCCGCAGAGGAGCGGACAGACGCCCAATCTCCCACCGGCGGCTATTCCGGTCAATGATCCGGTCAATCTCCTCCAGATGCTCCCAAACGCCGCACAATTCATGCTGGACAAACGAAAAATCCTGTTCCTCCAAAGAGATTGCTTCCTCTTCCTCAGGGCAATAAAAGCTCTGAAATTCATTCCAGATTGTATCCGGCTGTTCTTTTCGCAGGTCACATTGATATAACAGCACCAAAGCCTGCTCCCGGGCATTTCTTCTGCTCATAATTCCACCATCCAAATCATTCCTTCCATTATTCTTACCTATTGTATCACAAAACAACCGGTTGGCACAAGACTTTTTATGAAATTTTAAAGAAATTTCATTAAGAAGGAAAAAAAGTTTTACATTTTGGGGAAAAAGGTGTATAATAATGAGTAACAAAGCGTCATTATCATAAAAATTATTTTTACATCATCTGCGAAAAAGAGAAGGAGAACTGCCATGCGTATTATCGATATTATTACAGCCCAAAAACCCAGTCTGTCCTTTGAGGTGTTTCCGCCTAAAACAGACACCGCTTTTGAAAGCGTGCGTTCGGCCACCGAGGCATTGGCTCGCTTAAAGCCGGACTATATGAGCGTTACCTACGGCGCAGGTGGCGGCACCTCTGCTTACACCATCCAAACTGCGCAGCATTTGCAGGAGATGGGCGTTCCGGCCTTGGCGCATTTAAGCTGCGTTTCCTCCACCAAAAAGGAAATTCAAAGCCAGCTGCAGCAGTTAAAAAACAGCGGCATTACCAATATTCTGGCACTGCGGGGGGATATTCCGAAGGGAATGGAGCAATCCGATCTGGAATATCGATATGCCAGCCAGCTGATTGAAGAAATCAAGGAATTCGGCGGCTTTTGCATCGGCGGGGCGTGCTATCCGGAAAGTCATCCGGAAAGCGAAACCTGCACCCAGGATGTGGCCTACTTAAAGAAAAAGGTGGAAAGCGGCTGCGAGTTTCTCACCACCCAAATGTTTTTTGATAATAATATTCTGTATAACTTTATGTACCGCATCCGGGAAGCGGGCATTACCGTTCCCGTAGTTGCGGGCATTATGCCGGTTACCAATGCAGTTCAGGTAAAACGGATTTGTTCCATTTCAGGAACCGCCCTGCCCCAGCGATTCCGCCGGATTGTTGACCGTTACGGTGCCCAGCCGGACGCCATGAAGCAGGCAGGAATTGCCTATGCTACAGAGCAAATCATTGATCTATATGCCAACGGAATCAACGCAGTGCATGTGTACACCATGAACAAGCCTGATGTGGCGGAGCGTATTCTGCAAAACATCAGCCAGATCATTCGATGAGCGGGGCGCTGGACAGGGGAACGGGAAGCTTTTCAGACGTTTCCATACCGGAACGGGAATTTTTCTTTCGATTGGGCACAACCCCGGGGCCGGAGACGGAGGAATGTGTTCAGCAGCTCAAGCAGGTGGTTGCCTGTCGGTATTGCTATGTGAAGCTGCCTGTCTCCTTTTCCTCGCCGGATCGATTTTGCCTGGGATCTTTATGGATTACCAGCCGGGCATTGGGGAAAAATCTGAGGGAATGCGGGCAGGCTTATCTCTTTGCCGCTACCATCGGCTCCGGAGCGGACAGGCTGATTGCCAAATTAGGCGTCTCCTCCCCCGCCCGGCAGTTTATTACAGACGCAGCCGCATCCGCCATGACCGAGGGTCTGTGCGACCGGGTCAACGCACTGCTGGTGCAAAAGGCGGGGGCGGAATGCCGTCCTCGGTTCAGTCCCGGCTTTGGGGATTTTCCATTGGACTATCAGCCGGAATTGCTCCGCTTGACAGACGCCTCCAGGCAAATCGGCGTCACCTTAACCAACACCCTGTTTCTGACCCCGTCCAAATCAGTAACCGCCATTATAGGAGTGAAGACAAAATGAAGCTAACAGAAAAAATCAAGCAATCCCGGATTTATTTTGACGGGGGCATGGGAACACTGCTCCAGGAGGCAGGCCTTGCCCCGGGAGAAAACTCCGCCGAGTGGAACCTGTCCCACCCGGAGGTTGTAACCGAAATCCACCGGGCCTATCTGGCCGTGGGCTGCAATGTGATCAGCGCAAACACCTTTGGGATCAATCCCTTAAACAGCGATCGGTGGGCGCAGCTGTTAAAGGCGGCGGTTAGCTGTGCAAAGCAGGCGGCCTCCGCATTTCCGGGCAGCTATGTGGCCTATGATATGGGGCCGTCAGGAAGAATGCTGGAGCCTTTGGGAGACCTTTCTTTTGACAGGGCGGCAGAGGCTTTCTCTCAGCTTGCCTCTTTGGCTCAGGATTGCGGCGCAGACTTGATTTTAATTGAAACCATGAACGACTGCTATGAAACCAAAGCAGCGGTGGTGGGGGCAAGAGCGGGCTGTTCGCTGCCTATTTTTGTTTTCAATGTGTATGACGGCTCGGGAAAGCTGATGACAGGCGCTACTCCCTCCGCCATGGCAGCTATGCTGGAGGGCTTGGGGGTTGACGCATACGGCGTGAACTGCTCCTTAGGGCCGGAGCAAATGCTCCCCATTGTGGAGGAGCTGACAAGGGTTTCCTCCCTGCCGGTGATTGTGACGCCCAATGCCGGTCTTCCCAGAGTGGAAAATGGGAAAACGGTATATGACGTAACGCCTCAGGAGTTTGCCCGGCATATGGAGCAAATCGCCCGTCTGGGCAGCACCCTGTTAGGCGGCTGCTGCGGCACAACGCCGGAGCATTTGAAAATGACCATTGAAGCAACCAAAGATATTCCCTATCGCTATCCCGAAAAAAAGAACCAAACAGTAGTATCTTCTTACACTCACAGTGTAACCATCGGCCGCGATCCCGTTCTGATCGGAGAACGGATCAATCCCACCGGAAAGCCCAAATTAAAAGAAGCCTTAAGAACAGGAAATTTAAATTACATTTTGAATGAAGGAATCCGACAAGGGGAACAGGGAGCTCATATTTTAGACGTTAATGTAGGGCTGCCCGAAATTGACGAGCCGGAAATGATGGAACAGTGCGTAACCAAGCTTCAGGCAGTCACAGATCTTCCTCTGCAAATTGACACCACCGATCCCCAAGCCTTGGCTCGGGCGGCGCGGTATTATAACGGAAAGCCACTGATCAATTCTGTCAACGGCAAGCAATCCAGCATGGATGCCGTTTTCCCGGTGGTTCAGCAATACGGCGGAGCAGTGATCGCTTTGACCATGGACGAATCAGGCATTCCGGACACAGCGGAGGGCAGATATGAAATTGCCCGGCGCATTGTGGCTCGGGCGGAGGAATACGGAATTGACCGGAAGGATATTATTGCAGATCCTCTGGCTCTAACCATTTCTTCCAATCCGGACGGTGCTCGGGTCACTTTAGAAGCGGTCAAAATGATTCGGCAGGGGCTGGGCATTTGCACCAGTCTGGGGGTTTCCAATATTTCCTTTGGTCTGCCCCAGAGGGAACGAGTGAATTCCGCTTTTTTTATCATGGCGCTGGAGCATGGCCTCAGCTGCGCTATTATGAACCCTTTTTCTGAGGGAATGATGAGCGCTTATCATGCCTTCCGGGCTCTGCGGGAGCTGGATCCGGCCTGTCGGGATTACATTGCATCATGCACCAAGGAAGAAGCATCCGCCCAGAATACAGAGGATCTGGGAGGCTCTGTCCGCAGAGGACTGACCAAGCAGGCGCAGGCGCAGGCTCGGGAGCTGCTGCAAACTACACCTCCCCTGGACATCATCAATCAGCACATCATCCCCGCCTTGGATCAAATCGGGCAGGAATTTGAGCAGAAAAAGGTTTTTTTACCTCAGCTGCTGATGAGCGCAGAGGCGGCATCTGCCTCCTTTGAGGTGATCAAGGAGGCTATGCCAAAGGGTACGGTGGATCAAAGCCGCATGATGGTTTTGGCCACGGTGCAGGGAGATATTCATGACATCGGGAAAAATATTGTTAAGGTGTTAATGGAAAGCTTTGGATTTTATGTGATTGATCTGGGGCGGGATGTTCCTCCCCAAAAGGTATTGGAGGCAGCGCAAAAATCAGGCTGCCGCCTGGTCGGCCTGAGCGCTCTGATGACCACCACGGTTCCTGCCATGGAACAAACCATCCGGCTGTTAAAGGAGCATGTGCCCGGTGTGAAGGTTGTGGTAGGGGGTGCTGTTCTGACCCAGGAATATGCCGACATGATCGGCGCAGATTTTTATGCCCCGGAGGCTATGGCAACGGTTCGTTATTCAGAAGAATTTTACAAAAGCAAGAAAACCACAGCAGCAAAAGCGTAAAACAGGATATAACAATCGCATATATGATCAAAAAAGCGGCTGTCAAAAGGCCGCTTTTTTCGTTACACAATAAAAAACAGACTCCGGACATCATATCAGGAGTCTGTTTTCTGATCAATCCTATGTGATCATGAGATTTTTCTCATCGAAAAACCTAATCATAGTTCTAATGTAAACGTTCCTCCCACGGGAATCATACTGTTCCAGCTTTCCCAAATATAAGCCTTTACCAATGCCGCTTTTTGGGTCGGTACAGCAAAATGAATTTTTCTTTGATCGGAAATCTGCTGCCGATTGACAGAAAGCAATCTTCCGTCTTCGTCATAAAAAACGACAATCAAGAATTTTCCCGTTATGTCTGCATGATCCTGCACTACTACCTCTGCCTGCGCTCCATTGAAGGAAATGGAATTAATTCCGCTGGCCATGGTACCGGCAAAAGCCAGATAGGCCGCCTCCAGCCTCTCAACACAGCTCAGCAGCTCCTGATCCGTTACATTGGCACGATCCAGCAACGGCTCCTCCTGCTCTATGGCAGACCGGAACCGGTCGATATTTTCCTGAGAATACTGTCCTATCCCATTCCCAACCTGTGCTTGATTCAACCGTTGCTTACAGGCTTGCAGGGTTTGCTTTAACACCTTTTTGTCTAAGCTCACCTGCACCGGCTGGCTCGTCTGTACGATTCCGCTCCGAGAGGTATAGTCGATGGGTTCCACACAAAACCGAACCCATTTTCCGGAATGTCCCACCGTCAACAAAAGAGAGTCTCCGTTTTGTCCGGCTATTTTGGTATAGGGACCTTCCTTGGTGTCCGAAATTTCCCAATATATCTGACTGTTTGCCTCGCTGTCTCCTTCTGCGTCAAAATAGGTATATTGTCCAACCAACAGATTATTCACCTCGGCAGTCCCGAGCAACTTCACGGATAATGCCTTGGGAAGCTCATTTTGGACTTCATCCAGCAGCCCCATTTCCGAAAATGGAACAGGCTGGAAGCCGGGAATCTGATCATACACCACAGAATCTTCCTTCAAATCGAACACGCCGCCTTGATAATCAACAAAGCCCACATCGCCTCTGGTGACAAAATTATTGCTGGCATTGGAATTTGAACTGTATTCCAACTTACTGTCAATCACCACGTTATTCTTCATCACATTTGTCTTGGTTTTGCCGATATTGGTTTCCGGCGCAACCGCCAGCCAGGGATATTTTTCGCTGTAGGGCGGATTTTTATAGTCAACGTATTCCAGCTTCGCCACAACTCCTCCGTTACGAGCACTGTAATTATCGCTTAAAAACTTGGTCCAGTTGGACACGCCCTTGCTGTCAACCCCCCATGTTTGAAAAAAACTAAAGTAGTTAGCGCCGCCGATTACAATGTTGTTTTCCAAATGATTATACTGACCGCCGTTGGTTTTAAATACATATTGGTTTCCGGCACGATAAAAGACATTTCCAAACACCTTCGCATCGCAAGAGCCATCATCCACAAAAATCGCCTGAGCGCCGTAGGGCGATGCATTGATGGAGCTGATATCATGAAAATAATTGTATTGAATCACGTTCCCCAGCTCAGACGGATTTCTTCCGGTATAAATCGCTCCCATATCCTGTGCCTGGCGAACCAAATCATAAAATTCATTGTATTCAATCAAAAACTCATTTCCATAATATAAAATTCC
>JAXEOR010000061.1:0-6999 GCA_034117945.1 Clostridia bacterium
TCATGTCTGCCGCCGCTACTGTCCGAGGCTCCGTTCCCTCTGCCAGCACGATGGTCTTTTTGTCTTCCTTCGCTCGCTCAATGATTCTGTCCAAAAACTTGCTCATTTTCTATCGTCACCTTTCTTCTTCTGAACACCCGCCCGCTCCTTTTTCACAGCCGGGCTTTTCCTTTCCTTCTATTATATAAGAATTTCTCCCAAATTACAAGGCTTTTTTTCTTTTTTCACCTTTTTTCCGGGGAAAACGACCTCATTCATCTTCCTTCATTTCCACATATGCATATTTTCCCCATGGCGGAGCAACATTTTTGTCTGAAAACAGCCATAGAACCGGGATATTATTTGCAGCAGATTCATCTGGGAATTCAGCTTGTCCATCGGTAAAAATCACAATATTCACCGGCGGAGGGTTCGACATGTTTCTTTCGATATAATCAAAGATACAATGAAAACTTGTTGCACCGCCCCCATGCGGTTTGATTTGCAGTAAATTACTGATATCCGAAAAATGAATCGGTGCATACCCCCTTGTGTCAAAAAAGCCCAAAACACCCACTAACCCGCCGTTAAATTGGGTCAGTGCATTGCATATTTCACCGTAAACTGCCGATAACATATCATCATCAACAGAGCTGGATGTATCCACCATAAACAATACTTCTTTCGGCCTTTCCGCAAGCACATTATAGTCTGGGAGAAACAGCTCGGAATCCTGTAATCTTCGATCCGGAGGTGTAAAAGAGTAATCACAAACCTCCTCTTGGATGAAATGATCCAATAGCTTTCTCCAATCCAGTTTTACTGAATCGACCCTTTGCCAAACTCTCTCTACAACCTCCTCTTCTATGCCATCCTCAGCATTTTTCTCGGCAGTACTTCTTAAACTCACAAGCTCATTCTCGGCGCTTTTATCCCAACTGCTTGAATACAAATCAGGCTTTCTCTTCGAGAATTCATCTTTGGGAGCGTCCATCCCCTCCCCAAGGAACATTTTTTTTTTACATAGCAATAATTACCGCCGATTGTCTCTTCATCGCACAGCAAATCCTCCGGATCTTTATCTTTGGGGCTCAGAACAATCACGCCATTCTCCCCCCGATCCTGCTTTTGATCCCACCAGGACTCGGCATCAATCATATAATTTTTTCTGACACCCGGCGCCATAACAGCCGGATCAAAAGGAACGCAATCAAAAGCCTCTTGTGCAGTTAATGAACGTCCCATTTGTGCCGGGAAGAAGGTTTCGTGAAAGATTCTTCCGATGTGCGGTAACCTGTCATATTTCCAACCCAAAAGCTCAAGATAAGAATTTGCTACAATATCACATGCCAAGTGAAACCGATCACCGGTATAATACTTTGGTCGGTCAATATGACCTAACGCAATATGCATCAGTTGATGAGACAGAATAAAATCCAGCTCCACATGTCCCAGCTTTTGAAGCCAATTGGGATCAAAATAAATGCAACTGACATTTGTAGAAATTCTTTTTACCTCTTTTGTTGCTACAAAAAGCATGTCTCTGAGCGGCTCAGCGAATTCCCGGTTCAACTGATATAATCGGTACCGGGACTCTTGTAATTGTCTTTTTAAGCGTTGTTTTCGTTGTTCTGTCATCTCTGTTCTTTCCTCATAGCTGTTTGGAAAACCTCTTTTTCCTGAATGATCGGGCGAAGCTCAGGAATACAGTAATAATCATGCATCAGATTTCTGCGGAAGATCCAAGGCAGTTTGCATGCAAAGTCAACAGAGTTGTCAATCAAACGCTTATCGGGATGTCTTCTTGCGTAGGCGACCATGGCTGACCGGAGCGCAATCTGCAGTTCCGGTGCTTTGGGCACATCTATCTCTTTTCCCGCAAAGATATCCTCTATAGACGGCATCGTTTGATACAATTCAGTCCATGTTCTGAAATTCCCTGCCGTGCTATACCCAATGCATCCCACAATCATCGGATAAACCTCTTTGAAATTATCCGAGATCGTATTGAGGATATTGCTTACCATTTCCCAAGATCGGGGAGTCGGAAAAGCTAAGTTTGTGCCAGAGGAATCAAATCTCATCAGGGCAACTGAATTGTATTCCAAATAACCGACAACAAATTCATGAATACCACTTTTTACAGCCCAGTCATGCCACGAAATGGAATCCCCCTTAATTTCAAAGTGACACAAACGATTTGCAAGCGCCTTGGGCATATGATATGCGACCTACTTATCGGTAACACGATTCCCTGCAGCAATAACGATACAATTATCCGGAAGCTTATGTTCTCCGATCATTCTGTCCAAAGTGATTTGATATGCCGCAGACTGAACAGAGGGGGGTGCTGCAGAAATTTCATCCAGGAAAAGAATATTGATTGTTTGATCGCTGTCATCCATTTGAAAAATCTTCGGTTTTAACCACACTGCCAAAGTTTTATCCTCGTTGGCAGTTGGGATTCCCCTCAAATCGACCGGATTAAACAGCAATAAACGCACATCAGTAATGACTACCTTTTTATACGTCTTCGTTTCGATTGTCCTCGCAATTTGCCTAACACCTTGAGACTTTCCAACACCTGGCGGCCCCCACAACATAACGGATGGGGACTTCGTGAACGGGGTTTTTGTCTCAATCAAAGAGATGTACGCTCTCGAAAGCATATCTACCATTTGATCAATATTGATTGCGTACAAACCCGACTCTGTTTCACTCATCCTTTTGCCTCCTATCCTTTGTATTGACTGGCTTCACTTATCGCAAAGTCCTCGTTTTTTGCCACAATTACATTACAAAAAACAACTAATACCAGAAAATTATACCAAAATAAAAAGAAATATTCAACTACTAATTTCAAAAGAATTTTCAAAAAAACAGGGCTGTAGTCAACCCGATTCAAAAAATCGTTTTGCTGCAGCCTCATTTTTCATTTCCGCAAAGGATATGCCGGAGCAAGGCGCTCCGGCATGGTTTTTACTCATATAAATCCTGCAAAATTTTAATCACATCTTCTTTTTTGGGCTTTCTGGGGTTGGTTGCCGTGCAGCCGTCTGCCAGAGCGCTGTCTGCAATGGAGTCAATCTGGGCGTAATACTCATCCTTATTCACACCGCACTGAGAGATGGAGGTGGGCATGCCCATTTCCTTCATCATAAACTCAATCCAGCTCACAAATGCCCGAACGGTGGTAATTTCATTAAAATTATATAAGCCTAAAATTCTGGCCAGAGTGATGTATTTCCGCACCGCCGGCAAATATTCCGGCTTGCTTTTGGAATGTTTGTTGATATCGCTGTTAAACTCAATCACATGGGGCAGCAGCATAGCGTTTGCCCGGCCGTGGGGAATGTGAAAATGAGCGCCGAGAGCGTGGGCAATACCGTGATTCAGCCCCAAGGACGCAGAGTTAAAGGCCAGTCCTGCCAGGCAGGAGGCTACATGCATCTTTTTTCTGGCATGGGTATCGTTGCTGTCAAAATAAGACCGGAGCAAAAAGGCACCGCAGATTTCCACCGCCTTTTCCGCCAGGGCGGCGGAAAATTCATTGTTATCCACACTCACATATGCCTCAATGGCATGGGTCAGCACGTCCATCCCCGTATCCGCCGTAATGGTGGGGGGCACGCTTTTGACCAAATCAGCGTCCAGAATGGCTTCTGCCGGCACCATATCCTCCGAAACCAAAGGGTATTTTTTATTCTCCGCCGGATCGGTGATCACCGCAAAGGAGGTCACCTCAGACCCGGTTCCGCTGGTGGTGGGAATAGCAATCAGGGGCAGCTGCTCCTTGGAAGACTGAAAATACACCTCTTTGATGGCCTTTGCAGAATCAATAGCAGAGCCGCCGCCGATGGTAATCACCGCCTGGGGGCGATATTCCAGCATTTTTTTCACGCCCAACGAAATTTTTTCAATGGGCGGGTCGGGCACCACATCGGAAAACAGGTCATAGGCAATCCCCGCCTTCTCCAGCCGCCCGGTCACATACTCGATCATTTTGCTTTGAATCACAAAGGGATCGGTAATCACCAGCACCTTTTGATAGGGCAGCTGCTCCAGCCTGTCAAGAGCTCCATCTCCAAAAAAAATTTTTGTTTTAATTTCAAATGATTTCATTGCTACTCCTCTTTATCTGAAAGGCTGCCACAGACCTCTGTGACAGCCTCCTTATGTTCATTTTTTTCCTTTCTCAAACTGCTGATCTCAAATTACTGAGCCGCAATTGCCTGAATGGAGGTTAAATCCTTCAGACCCAAGCCGCAGTAACCTCCCGGGAAGGTTTGAGAGAAGGGGATGTTCTGATAAATACTGGTATCGCTGTACCCGCTTCCGTAGGGAATGGTTTCGTTAAAATAAATGGTATTTCCTTCATAGCCAATGGCCACCAGGGTATGAGGAGAAACCGCCTCAAACCGCACCAAAATGCCCGCCGGGTTCCGATCCAGTGCTTCCTTTAGGGCATTTACCGCAGACTGCTCATCCGTCAGCTTCAGATAGGTTGCTCCAAAATAGGCGTCATAACCGCTATAGTAGGGAGAAGAAGAATCCAGTGCCGGCACAAACTTAGCACCGAACTCGCTAACAATCTGAGCATGGTAGCAATAAGCGCCGCTTTCACTGTACCGCAGATTCACATTGGCCACATCCACCGGCGTAATCGCCCGACCCATCACATCGCTCAGCACCATAGCATAGGAGCAAACCCAGCAATAGCCGCTGCCGCTGTCGGGCAAAGCAAAGCGGGCTTCATTCTGAAAATAAAAGGTATGATTTCCGCCTACACTTCCGGCCTGAACAGCCTGCACCGAAAGCTCCTCCTCCAAAGAGGGGTAAGCAATAAAGATGGTGCTGCAGGTATCGTCCCACACAACGCTGCCGCCCAGCGCCTCCACCACCTTGCGAAGGGGCAGATAGGTAGTATCCTCAATCAAAATCGGGGCAATATCCAGCTGTACGGAAGCTTCCTCTCCGGCAGGACCCACCCACATCACATCATAGTCAATCCGCAGCCGCAGGCTGGCCCGGTCATTGGAAATCAACACAGACTGGGTTTGTGCATCCCAGCCCACCTGGCACTCCATCGCTTCCGCAACGGTGCGGATGGGAACCAGCATCCGGTTATCAATCATCACCGGTGCTCTGGAAAACTCCACCTTTTGTCCATTAATCACAACATGAATTTCATTCTCTGCTGCAACACCCATCACTGCCGACAGGCAGCACAAGACTGCAATCATAACAGTCAAAATTCTTTTTCGCATCATTCTTTCCTCTTTTCAAATCTCTGCCCGGCTCAAAAAAATATCCCCTAAAAACAGGAGCTCCAAGGCCTAAAACCGCTCGCCGGACGAGGTATTTTTCATTCAGAAATCCTTGGCTAAAAAGGCAACTGTTACTTTATGATACCACAAATTCAGCCAAAAGTCAAGTTTTTTAAGGATTTTTTTCTTCCGTCCGGCCAAAGAGGGCTGTTTTCGAAGGATTTTTTCCACCTCTTTTTGCTGCATTTTACCCAAAAAATTGCCGGGGCTTTCTGTTGCAAAGCCCACTTTATTTGACAAATCATACAGCACATGTTATAATCAAAAAAGTTGGAAAGGAGAGAAAGCCCATATGAAAAAAATAAAATACGGCCTGCTTTTTGTGCTGGCGGGGCTGATTTTGGGAACAGCCTGCTATGGGGCGGAGCAGCAGCCCATTCCCATTCGCTTTACCAAAGCCGGCGGCGGCCAGTATATTTACTGCAACAATCCCGAATACGTAGGGGAGGAGGATCTTTCCACCGACGAAAATCAAAAGGCTACTTATCTGATGAAATGCGAACATTTAAAGCCGGATACCTATTCTGTCTTTTTCTGCTTTTATAACTGGACGGACTTTGATGTGGAGCCGGACATGGAATTTTATTCAGACACCGGCGCCCAGATCAGAATTGATTCGGTGGCCTACTGTCTCCCTACGGGGGATGAATTCTGGGATTGTATCGGTGCCTGGGCAGATTTTATGAACATCAACATCTGCACCCTAAACGGCTATCAGCAATATGTGCCCTTCCGCGGAAGAGAGCTTCCCCAGACCATTTCTCTGGAGCCGGGAAACAGAGACTGGACCAGCCAGTATCTTTACAATTACAAAACGGTTCCCTCCCGGATGACCTTTTTAATGCTGGTGAAGTTTACGGTGCTGTCCGGGGAGGCGGACGTGAATTTCGCCGCCTTAAAGCATTACGGCAATCTGCGGGACAGAACCCATCACAATCCAGACGCTTTGCCGGGCACCTACCGGCGGGATACCTCCATCAAGGGAATTGAAACGGAAAGCCTGCCTATGGTGGAGGCAAATCTGAATGTGGAAATCACCCCCCAAACCAAAAACGGCACCAGCCTGCCGGTGAGAATTTTTAACCAATATTATAACGAAGGCAACACCGCTCCCTATTGGATGACCAACATCAATCCCAACCGGGACGAATACCTGTTCAGCAAAACCATCGCCGCCGGGTCGGATATGCTTTCCTTCCGGTTTCAGGACGATTCCAAGCTAGAGTATTACGGGGAGGAGGTCCCTGAGAAAAAGCGGGATAACGTTTGGATTTTTGATATTTATCACCATGACATTACCGGCTACGAGGAGGGAATGCCCTGGAGCAAGGAGGAGCATGTTCCCAACGCCTATACCGGCACCAAAATGGATATTGACAACCTTCCCAACCTGGACTGGGAATTTAATCTGGGCAATTTCGGGGTAACCAACCGGTATCATTTAAATATTTATAATTCAGACAACCAGCCCCGGATTTTGAATTACTTTTTGGAAACCTCCCTGTCCAGCAACATTTTGATTGTGCGGGACAAAGACGGGGTTATGCTCAATCCCTACACGCTGAAGCCGGAAAATCCCTTTGCCCTGTGCAAGGGAATCAACCGCCAGAAGGTCAATTCCTGCCTGTTCAGCGTGGAGGTTGCCCCGGGGGAGCGGGCAGAATATATTCTGGATTTGATTTTGCCCACCAAC
>JAXEOR010000062.1:0-12862 GCA_034117945.1 Clostridia bacterium
GTGCCCGGCGGATTGCCCGGGTGTTTCAAAATCCCGCAGTGGGCACCTGCCCCTCCATGACCATTCTGGAGAATATGTCCATTGCGGACAATAAGGGAAAGCCCTATTCCTTGACTCGTGGGCTGAATGTGAAACGAAAGGAAGCGTATCAGCAAATGCTTCAGACGCTGGGAATGGGACTGGAGCAGCGAATGAACACCTTAGCGGGGACCCTGTCAGGAGGGCAGCGGCAGGCGCTGGCGCTGATTATGGCCACCATGTCTCGGCCGGATTTGCTGCTGTTGGACGAGCACACCGCCGCCCTGGATCCCAAATCTGCCGATCTGGTCATGGAGCTAACCCGGCGGACGGTGGAGGAGCAGGGCATTACCACCCTGATGGTGACCCACAACCTGCGATATGCCGTGGATTACGGCACCCGGGCAATTATGATGCACGAGGGAAAGGTGATTCTGGATTTGCAAGGGGAGGAAAAACAATCTCACTCCATCAATGATTATTTAAAGGTGTTTAACGAAATCAGCATCGAATGTGGAAATTAACAGAAAAATTTGTGGATGCATGCGCTTCGGCGCATGTTTCTTTTTTTGTGCGCCGCCGGAGTAATTTCCATCCCGTAAGCATGAATTGTCCGTGTGGGACATATAGTTAAACGGGTGATGAGCTTGAAACGGGTATGTGTTTTGGTGATTAACGGGGCTGTCTCCGCCGCTACCTCCTTTTTGATGAGCGGCATCGGCGTTTGGTTCAGCCTGTATTTAACAAACAAAATCGGAACTGCCATGATGGGGCAGTATCAGCTGATGATGTCGGTTTATTCCTTTGGGGTCACCTTTGCTTCCTCGGGAGCCAATTTTGCCACCATGCGGCTGGTTTCTGAAAATTTGGGGCGGAATCCGAAAACCAATGTGAAGGGCTTGCTGAAAAAGTGCTTTCTTTATTGCTTTTTCTTTGGGTTCGGCGGCGGGGGACTGCTGTTTTTGCTGGCGCCCTTTATCGGAGAACAGATCCTTCAAAATACCGGGGCGGTGCTGCCGCTGAAAATCGTTTCTGTTTCCCTGCCCTGCGTGGCGGCCTCCGGGGTGATCGGCGGCTATTTTGCGGCGGTGCGGAAGGTATATAAAACGGCGGCGGTGCAGGTGGGAGAGCAGCTGGTAAAAATTGTGCTGACAGTCAGCCTGCTTTCTGTTTTGCTGCCCAGAGGGGAGGAGCATGCCTGTCTTGCGCTGATCATTGCCAGTGTTTTGGGCGAATCGGCCAGCGTGCTGTTTTCCTATTGTTTGTACCGGGCAGACCGGCGGCGGTACAAAGGCCGAGCCAAGGGAGAGGGCAGTCTGCTGCGGATTGCTCTGCCCATTGCCCTGTCCTCCTATCTTCGCTCCGGGCTGGTGACTGTGAAGCATTTGCTGGTTCCCTCTCAGCTGCAAAAATACGGCATGAACCACCGTCAGGCAGTTTCCGCCTTCGGCATCATTCACGGAATTGTTCTTCCGGTGATCATGTTCCCCACCTCCCTGCTGTTTTCCTTTTCCAATCTGATGGTGCCGGAGGTGGCGGAGGCTCGTGCCAAGGGGGGCGGCTACAGCCGGCGGATGACCTATCTCATCGACCGGGGTATTCAGCTGACCCTTCTGTTTTCCTTCGGAACGGCGGGATTTTTGTATTTTTTCGCCAACGAGCTGACCGGCCTGATCAGCGACCGGCAGGGGATTGGGGTATATTTGAAAATGCTGGCTTTGATTGTGCCGGTGATGTATCTGGATCATACGGTGGATAATATGCTCAAGGGACTGGATCAGCAGGTTCGCTCCATGGAATATAACATCATCGATGCGGCCTGCAGTCTGGGACTGATTTTTATCCTGCTGCCCCGGTTTGGAACGGCGGGCTATGTATTTCTGATTTGCTTTAGTGAAATTTTAAATTTTACCTTAAGCTTCCGGCGGCTGACAAAGGTTTCGGTGTTTCATTTGTTTCCGGTACGGGGTGTTTTTCTGCCCCTGCTTTGCATTTGCGTCGCAGCCTACGGGGGAAAATTTACGCCCCTGTTTTTCGGTCTGCAGGGACTGCCCCTGACCCTGTGCGGGGGGCTGCTTACGCTGGTTTACTATCTGGTTCTTCTCCGGCTGACCGGCTGCTTTACCAAAAACGACGCCCAGTGGCTCAAGGGGATTTTTCGGTAGCATCAGGCTTTTTCTAAATAGGAAATTATCTTATCCGGCTTTCATAGAACGCAAAAATCAGCCCGGCGAATCGATTCTCCGGGCTGTCTGTTATTGATAAGATTGCTTACGCCTTTACCTTTTTCAAATGCACAAACCGGGGCAGACCGTCCTCCTTGGTCAGCTTGGTTTCTCCCTGAATCAGGGGCAGGGCATAATCGATAAAGTCCTGAGTCAGGCCGTCCTTGGTTTCGTTGAGCCATTCCAGAGGAACCTTTTTCTCGGTGTTTGCCACAATGCTCAGATCAAACAGCTTGACGTTGCAAACATACTTTCCGTTTTCATAGGTGCGCTCAAAGCCAACCATTTTATCGGTAATGCCGTTTACCGCATTGGTTACGGCAGCCTGTCCTGCGGCGAAGGATTCGTCAATATCCGTCTGAGAAGCGCAGTGAGCCGCGCAGCGCTGCAGCAGAGAAAGCTCAATGCCACGCACCTTTGCGCCGGTCTTTTCCTTCACAACATTGGCAAGATATGCCGCCAGACCGCCTAGCTGGGCATGACCGAAGCTGTCCTTGGTTTGCGCCAGGTCGGCACCGTATTCGGAAATATATTTTCCCTCCTTATCCTTAATTCCTTCCGAAACAACAACAATGCATTTGCTTTGCTTGTCATAAATCTTCTGAACGCTTGCCAGGAAGGTGTCCATATCAAAGGGAACCTCAGGCAGATAAATCAAATCGGGGCCGTTGCCGCGGATGCCCGCCAAAGCGGAGGAGGCGGTCAGCCAGCCTGCGTTTCTGCCCATGGCTTCGATGATGGTGATCATGCCGGTGTCGTACACTCTGGCGTCATGATAAATTTCCATCACAGAGGTAGCGATATACTTTGCGGCAGACGCAAAGCCGGGGCAGTGATCGGTGCCGGTCAGGTCATTGTCAATGGTTTTGGGAATGCCCATAACCCGGCATTCATAGCCGTTTTCCAGCATATATTTAGAAATCTTGTTGCAGGTATCCATGGAATCGTTTCCGCCGTTGTAGAAGAAATAACGAACATCATATTTTTTGAAAATCTCCAAAATGCGCTTATAATCCGTATCATCCACATCTGCGCTTTTCAGCTTGTAGCGGCAGGAGCCCAATGCAGAAGAGGGAGTATATTTCATCAGAGCCAGCTCCTCCGGATCCTCTGCTCCCATATCGATCAAATGATCATCCAGCACGCCCCGGATGCCGTTTAACGCTCCGTATACCTTTGTAATATCCTCGCAGTCCAAAGCCGCCTTGATGGCGCCGTAAGCGCTGGCGTTAATCACAGAGGTAGGTCCGCCGGACTGGCCGATGATACATGCGCCTTTTAGTGTACTCATTGCAATCAACCTTTCTTTTTCAACATTAATGTGTTAAATATATCACAAATCCATGGTAAAGTCAAGATGCAAAAACAACAAAAATCCGGCCTGTAACCCCAAAAAATAGGATACAAAAGCAGTACCGTCTATTTTATGCATCAAAATCAAATGCCCCCCTTACTTTTGGTGCGCAGCAGCACATGCTTTAATGCGTCTGCCCGGAAGGGGATCAGAGGATATAAATAGCCTTTGCCATCCACCCCCCGGTTGCAGGCCAGAAAGAGAAACCAAAAGGCCATTGCCCCCACAAAGCCCCAAAAGTGAAACAGCTCCACTGCCACAAGGAAAAGCAGCCGGCTGAATTTTAAAGCGTAGCCCAGCTCCATAGAAGGAATGCTGTAATTGGAAATGGTAATAAAGGCGGTGTACAGCAGGGCGTCCGGCGTGAACCAGCCGGATTTTACACCAAAATCCCCTAAAATCACCGCCCCCACCATGGACAGAGAGGTGACCAGCACGTTGGGAGTGCTTAAGGACGCTAAATCCAGGCCGTCAATCAAAAACTCCAAAAGCAAAAGCTGAAAAAAGATAGGAATTTTTGCTTCGTTGGGAACAATAAAGGTCAGCCAGTCGGGCAGGGCCGTAGGATACTGGGTGGCCAGCAGCCAAAGGGGAGTCAGCACCATGGCAATGAGAGACACCCAGATTCTGGCTTGCTGCAAATAGGAGCCGGTCAGGGGCGGAAAGTAAAAATCGTTGGCCTCCTCAAACAGGTTGAAAAAATAAACGGGAAGAATTAAGGCGGAGGGGGAGTTGTCAATTAAAATTACAATATTCCCCTCATAAATCTGCGCCACTGCCGTGTCCGGCCGCTCGGTGTACCGCACCTTGGGAAAGGGGTTATACCATTTGGGAGGGAACAGCAGCTCCCTCAGGCTTTGGCTGTTCATGGTAAGGGCCGCCACATCCAGCCTGGTCAGCCGGCTTCTGATTTTCTCCAGAAGGGCCTGATCCGCTTTGTCGGACAAATAGCAAAGGGCGATGTCTGTGGAGGATTTGCTGCCCACCGCATGATGCTCCACGCAAAAGGAAGGGGTGCGGATCCGGCGGCGCAGCAGGGCGGAGTTGAACACAATGGTTTCCACAAAGCCGTCATGAGAGCCCCGGAAGGATTTGTCCTTGTTTGGCTCGGAGGTGGCGCGCTGGGGGTAGGTTCTGGCGTCAATCAGAATACAGCGGTCAAACCCTTCTACCAGCAGGGCGGTCTGGCCGGACAGAATTTCGGTCACCACCTGATGGACATCGGCAGACAAATCCACCTCGCAGTAGGGCACGCAGTTTTTGGAAAAGGTGTAGGCGTCCCGCATAAAATTCTTGTTGTCAATGGAAAAGAAAAATTCCTGTATTTTTTCTATAATTTCGTCCTTGGTAAAGGCGTCTATAAAAAACAAGGTGCTTTTTTTGCCGCAGATCGTTATCACCCGGTATACCAAATCGAAATTTTTATCCTTTTGCAAAAGCTCCTTGAGCTGGGCGACGGATGTATCAAAATCCTTGCTGAGAAACATCATTCTCTCTCCTTTCGGTGTGATCGTATTATTTCCTGAAAGGAAATAAATCATACGCATTGACAAAGGGGAAAGAAATTTGGTATAATAAACCTGTTTCTATGATAAAAAGCGGAGACACCAAACTCCGGCATCTTTCTTTTTTGTTACCACAAAGGGGTATGGCATGTATATTAATGTCTCCCAGTATATGGAAGTATACTGCGGATAAGGGAAAAACAAGCACCGCCCGCCCTATGTGGATAACAATTTAATTGATACTTATGAAAGGAAATCAATATGAAGTGGATACAGGTAAAAATTGAAACCAACAACCCGGAGGCAGTATGCGCTAAGCTGATGGCCATCGGAATCAATGGATTTGAAATTGAGGATCCGGCGGATTTTGAGGATTTTGTGCAAAACCAAACCCAGTATTGGGACATCATTGATCAGACCCTTCAGCAGCAAAAGGAGCAGGCCTGCAGCGTGAAGGTGTATCTTCCGGAGCAGGATGGGGATACGCTGAAGCTGGTGTCTCACCAAATGGAGGCACTGAGCCGAGAGGGGGATTTCGGCTCTCTTGCCCTGACCTGCACCACCATGGACGAGGAGGACTGGTCCAACGCATGGAAGCAGTATTACAAGCCCTTGCACATCGGCTCCGGTCTGGTGATCTGCCCCTGCTGGGAGGAATATTCTCCCCGGGAGGGAGAGCGGGTGATCTCCATCGACCCGGGTCCCGCCTTTGGAACGGGAAGTCACGAAACCACCGCCATGTGCCTGGAGCTGCTGGAGCAAACCGTTCAGCCCGGAATGAAGCTGCTGGATGTGGGCTGCGGCAGCGGCATTTTGTCGGTGGCGGGACTGTGCTTGGGCGCAGAGCAGGCCTGGGGTGTGGATATTGATCCTCTGGCGGTAAAGGTGGCGGGAGAAAACGGCAGGTTAAACGGGTTCGGGTCGGACAGGCTTCATCTGTGCACGGGAGATCTGACCGACAGCGTCCAGGGAACCTTTACCATTGCTGTTGCCAATATCATTGCAGATGTGATTATCACTCTGGCCGGCCAGATCGGGCAGTTTTTGCAGCCGGGCAGCCCCTTTATCTGCTCCGGTATCATCCGGGATCGGGAGCAGGACGTGGAGCAGGCCTTGCAGCAAAACGGATTTACCCTCTTGGAAAAGCGGCAGAAAAAGGACTGGACGGCATATCTGACTCGGCTGGGAGGGGATGAAAATGCCTAAATTTTTTGTTTCTCCGGAACAGATTGAAAAAAATATCATAAAAATTTGCGGTTTGGACGCAAAACATATCATAAAAGTCTTGAGAAAATCTCCGGGAGATGATATAATAGTATGTGACGGCTGCGGATTTGATTATGATACGGTCATCCTGGAAGGGTCCGGCGGGCAGGAAGTGCTGCTGGAAATCAGGAACAAGCGGAAAAATTTGTGTGAACCGGAGGTGCGAGTTACTTTGTACCAATGCGTTCCCAAGGGCTCCAAAATGGAAGAGGTGGTGCAAAAATGCACCGAGCTTGGAGTGGATGCCATTGTTCCCTTTACCAGCGTGCGGACTGTGGTGAAGGACGATGCCGCCGGCTTTGCCCGCAAGCAGCTGCGCTGGCAGAAAACGGCGGACGAAGCGGTGAAGCAGTGTATGCGGGGAAAAATTCCGAAGGTGGGAAAGACCCTGTCCTTTTCGGAAATGCTGGAGCAGGCGGCAGGTCACCGGCTTTGCCTGATGCCCTATGAAGGCTGCCAGGCTCCCGGCTTAAAAGAGGTTTTGCTGAAGGCTCCCGAGGATTGCCGGGATATTGGCATTATCATCGGAAGCGAAGGCGGGTTTGAGGAGCAGGAGGCAGAGGCTGCCCGAGCAAAAGGGATTGTAACGCTGACGCTGGGACGGCGGATTTTACGAACGGAAACCGCCGGTGCTGCTGTGCTGGGATGCGTGATGTACCAAATGGATCAAATGAAGCAAAAAGAATAAAGGAGTGTAGTAAAATGACAAAACAGGAACAGGAAAGAAGTATTAACCGGGTTTTATTAACCATGGCTATCGCCTTTGGCGCACTGATCGGCATGTATTATTTATATGCCCTGGTAAGACCCAACAACCCGCCGGTGTTTTGGGTTTTGTGCGGGGTTTTTGTGGTATGCGCCGGCATTATGGCATGGATGTCTTCCAAAAAGAGCAAAAGCGTTGGCCTGGGCTTCGGGGAAGGCTATAAAAAGAATCTGAAGGCTCGCTTTTATGCAAACTTCGGCATCTTTTTTGTAGTATGCGCCATCTTAAACGCTGTGTGTGCCTTAACGCCTAACCTGAAAACCACTATGATCGTCATCGCATGGGCGATCGGAATTTACACCGTTGGTCTGATCATCTTCTCCTCTGTCCACCAAAAGATTGTGGAAAAAAGAGAAAAGAAACAAAAGATCAGTGCCAAGGCGGCCAAAAAAGCGGCCAAAAAGCAGCTGCGGAATTCATAAAATCCTTCATAAAAAGCGCCCCTCTCTGTCGGCAGATCCCAAAACCGCCCGGAGAGAGGCGTTTTTGATTTTGTTCCATCCTGTCGGATCCTTCTTTTCAATCGGCCTTTTTGTCGAAGGGTTTTTGTTGACAAAATATTAAAAATGTGATAATATAGTATTGAAAACCAGATAAGGAGGTTTTTAATATGAAACACAAAACAAAATCCCCCCGGCCTCAAACCCTGGGAGAGGAAATTGCAAATGCCGTTTCTCACGGCGTGGGGGCTCTGTTGGGGATTGCCGCTATGGTGCTGCTGCTGATCAAAGGGCAGGGCGGTTTGGAACTGACTGCGGCGGCTTTGTACGGGGCCTTTATGATTTTGCTGTATCTTTGCTCCTGCTTGTATCATGCGCTGGCCTTTACCAAGGCCAAGGGTGTGTTCCGGATTTTTGATCATTGCTCAATTTTTCTGTTGATTTTAGGCAGCTATCTGCCCATTTCACTGGTGCTGATCGGCGGCTGGAAGGGCTGGACCCTGTTTGGAGTGAACGCCGCCTGTACCGTGCTGGGGATTGTGTTTAACGCCGTCGATTTAAACCGGTGGGATAAGGTATGCCAGGTGCTGTATTTGGTGATGGGCTGGTCGGTGCTGATGCTTTTGGGGTCGGTCATCCGGGCGGTGCCGTGGCAAGGACTGGCTCTGCTGGTAGCGGGAGGGGTTGCTTATACCCTGGGAATTATCTTTTACCGCAGGGGCGAAAAGCGCCGTTACTATCATTTTATCTGGCATTTATTTGTGCTGGCAGGGAGTATTTTTCACTTCTTTTTCTTTTATTGCTATTGTTATTAAAAATCCTTTGCAATTCCAATGAATTTGTGTTATCATAAAAGGAGAACATAAATTGCGAGGGATGACAATGGCAAAACGAACCATTAAAAATGAAGGGTACCTAAGCGTACCTTATTCTTTTATCGATACTCACCTGGCCGCCGCCAACGGCACCTTTGTCAAAATTTATCTGTACGCTCTGCGCCACAGCGGCCGGGAGCTGACGGACGAGGCCATTGCGGAGGCTTTGGGAATTCTGGAATCGGACGTGCTGAAGGCATGGAAATATTGGGAAAAGCAGGGCGTGATCTCGCTGGAGGGAGGTGCTGTGGATTTTTCCCCCGCTCCCAGCGCACCTGCCGATGCCTTACCGGCAAAAAAAGAGGCGCCGGCCGGCCGAAAAAAATATACGGAAAAGGAAATGGCTCAGGCCATGGAAACCAATCCGGAGCTGAAGGTGCTGTACAGCTTTGCTCAGCAAAAGCTGGGAAACATCATTTCCCCGGCGGATGTGAACATTTTGTTTTCCCTATACGATTGGCTGAAGCTTCCTGTGGAAGTGATTGTGATGCTGTTTGAATACTGCGCCGAAAAGGGCAAGCTGAACATGCGCTACATAGAAAGCACTGCGGTGCATTGGGTGGAACGAGGGATGCTTACGGCGGAGCAGGTGGAGGAATTTTGCCGGCAGGAGGAGCAGCAAAAGCAGCAGTATGCGGAGTTTCAGAAAATGGCGGGGATCACCGGCCGCAAGCTCAGCCAGACAGAAAAAAAATATATTGATACCTGGACGATTCAAATGCACTTTTCTTTTGATATGCTCCGCCTGGCCTACGACCAGACTGTGATGAACACCGGCAAATTAAGCATGCCTTATATGAATAAAATCCTGACCAGCTGGCACCGGGAGGGGATTGCAACCCCCCAGGCGGCAGAGCAGGCCAGGGAACAGTACCGATCCTCAAAGGGAGAGGGGGCGCCGGTGCGCAAGCCGGCGCAAAATCAGTTTAACCGCTATTCTGCCCCGGGGGGCGAAAATGAGGATGAAAAGCTGCTGCAGCAGCTGCGGGACAGGCAGCTGAGAGAGAGGCAGCAGCGGGAACAAAATCGCTAGAAGGGGGAAGAAAAGATGGGATCGATCCATCGTCAGATTGAAGCGGACTACCGGGATATTCGGGAGCAAAACGAACAGGAGCGCAAGCGCAGGATTTCTTTGGTGTATGCCAAATATCCAAAAATACGGGAGCTGGAGGAGGAAACCTATCGGATGTATTCCTCCATGGCCGCCAATATGTTTAAGGAGGAAGGGGCGGCTGAGAGAGATAACCAAAAAATTGCGGAGCTGCAGCAGGAAAAAAAGAGGCTGCTCAAGCAGGCCGGCTACGGAGAGGGATATTTAGACACCATTTATACCTGCCCGGACTGTCAGGATACGGGCTATATCAAAACAAAGCCCTGTCATTGCTACCGGGACAAAAAGCGGAAATATTTATACCAGGCCGCTAATCTGACTCCGGTGATGCAAAAGCAGTCCTTCCGTCAGTTTTCTCTGCAGTATTACAGCAAGGAGCCCCTGTCGGAGGGCGCTTCGGCCTATGAATATATGGAGAACAATCTGGAAATCTGCAAGGAGTTTGCAGACAAAAAAGAATATCAGCAGGGGAAGAACCTGTTTTTGTCCGGCTCACCCGGTCTGGGAAAAACCTTTTTGTGCAGCTGCATTGCTCAGGCTCTGCTGGAGCAGGAGGTGCCGGTTTTGTATCAAACCGCTTACCGGCTGTTTTCCGTGCTGGAGGACGCCCGCTTTAAAAAGGACGAAACCAGCCAGGCCTTGTCCGACCAGTTTTATGATATTCCCGTGCTGATCATTGACGATCTGGGGACGGAATTTGTTACCTCCTATACCAGCGCCGCACTGTTTGATTTGATCAATTCCCGGGTGCAAAACAAAAAAAGCACGATCATCAGTACCAACCTGGGCTTGGCTCAGATCAAGGAGCAGTATTCCGACCGGGTGCAGTCCAGAATTTTCGGAGATTATCAGATCCTGCAATTTTTCGGAAACGACATCAGAAAACAGAAAATTTTATAAAAAAATTCCCGGACATTTCGTCCGGGAATTTTGGTTTTATTCGCATATTTTCCGTCTGCAATTACACCGGTGTACAATCCATGCCACAACCGCCAGAACAAACAGAATTGCGGCCAAAATGATAAATGCCACAAGGTTCGCCGAAATGATCTGGACCAGCATGGTGCCGATAATCAGGCCTAACACAAAGAGAAACAGTGCCCCGAAAATAAGAAAGGGAATTAAATTGCAGCAGGTTTTTCTTTCACAGCAGTCATTCGTACTTACATGATAGTTTGTCATTGTAGTATTCACCTCCGGGCTACAGTTCCATTGTATGCTTCTGTGAGCCGAAAGGTGCCTTCAACGGCAAAAGAATGGTTGCTTTGGGCTACTCTATCATTTGATCCCAGTCAATCAAAGCAAATACCGGCGCTGACCACACGGATTTTCCCTCCTCTGTCCGATAAGCCATCACATACCGTCCTGCGCCAAACCGGGGTCGAAGATCAGACAGCTCTGCGCAGCCCTCCTGATCCGCTGCCAGCTGCTCTGTTTGACCATTTCTGTCAACCAGCACAAAGCCCTCTGCTCCCGCTGCTTTGAGCCGGAGTACCCCGTTTCGTTTTCCTTCCCCTTCCCGGTATCCCGTTTCATAGGAAACTTCTAAATTATTCGGCTGATCGGACACCAAAAGAGGATAGGAGGAAACCGTTTTTCCCGCTGTTCCCAGTCTGTTCACAGGCTGCACGGTATATTTGATCCAGCTGCCCTCCAGCTCTTGTCCCGGTGTAAATGTCTTTTCCCGGGCGTCCGGCAGAGCAGTCCACTCCCCGTCCGTTCCTGTTCTTGAATACCACTGAATGACCGAGACACCCTCTTCCTTGGCCCCATTTACATAAGAATAGCATGCCTTTACCGGCTCTCCCGGTCCCACTTTTCCGATCCGGTCTGTTTCTGCCCGGGCAATCACGGGGGAGGGCTGCTCCTGATCCACAAAGAAATACCCAAACATAAATTCCGTCCGTTCCTTTGCGTCCTCCTCGGGGGGCAAGGTGGTAATGGTGATGGTGTGGGTTCCCGGTGTTAAATCGACCCGAAGGAGGGTTGCCACTCCCATTGCCCCGGAGGGATAATAATTGCTGAAGGTGCCGGTGATGGGGTTGGCAGAGCCCTGATCAATCACATAGCTTGCCTTTGCCCCGATGGAGCTTCTGGAGGCGTAAAGACCGATGGATCTTCCCTCAAATTCCAGCGAAACAGTGGCTCCGGCCTGATCGGTTACCGCAGCACCGCCTGAAAAACGGTTTTTTAAAGCACCCTCTCCTGCGGGAATCCTTTTCCAGTCGCCGGTATAGGAAGCCCGGGAGGTTCTGTGGGACAGAGCCTTGGGATGGCCGAATTCGTAGCCGGACATGGGAATGTCCTTCCATTCAATAGGTTTAAAATAAGCGTCATAATCCGTTTCAAACCGGTGGATGATATAATCGGTATAGCCGGTGTAGCCCCGGTTGTTGGGGTGGGTGCCGTCCCCCGTCCAGCAATTTTCCAGAGTCCATGTCCCCGCCTCGTTGGGCCGCCACACAATTTCTTCTCCGTTAAAATCCACACCGCCGGCCACATATTCGCACAAATTGATGTAGCCTAATCCGTAATATTCTGCAATTTCCCGATGCACCTGTGCGCTTTCCAGATACTTGTCAAAGCCCTCCGGCTCCCCCTCCCGAAGACGATAGGAGGCGGCGGACACCAGGATCACCACCGGTTGCTTGGGCAGCCTTGCCAGCTGGCGCACAATGCCCTCCACCGTTTTTTGAGATTCCACCGGATTGTTGATGCAGGTGTACATGTCGTTCACCGAAAATTCGATAAACACCACGTCCGGCCCCTGCTTGCCGCATTTTTGGATCACATCCTTTTCCAACCGAAACAGACCCAAATCGGAGGTGGTGCCTCCTACCCCTGCGTTGACCTCAACCACATTTTTGTTGGGAAACTTTTTTTCAAAATACCGTTTGGTCAGCTGGGTCGTCCACCGGGCAGAAGCCACGGTTCCGTCTTCATAGGTCATTTGAGAGCCGCCGGAGCCTTCTGTGATAGAGCCGCCGATGTAGGCGACATAAAAATCCCCCGGCTGTTCGTTCGGATTGTCCGTTCCGGATTCTGCCGCAGCACCGCAGGTTCCCAGCAGGGAAACCACCATCAGCCCGGCCAGCAGCATGATCATCCTTCTTTTCATTTCCATCCATCTCCTTTTTCTTTGTGATAGTATAATGCCCTGTAAAAAAGCGAACGAAAAGAAGGGAGCTTTTCGTTCGCCCTAGGTCATGCTTTCATTTTTTCGATTCCCGCCAGCACCTGCCGAAGCATTTCCTCATATTTTTCTTTTTTGTCCCGCTCCTGCTGAACCAGGTGAGCCGGTG